>JAFTFC010000019.1 GCA_017449725.1 Prevotella sp.
GAGTCTTACATTACCTTCACACTGACATTTGCAGGTGGAAAGGTACTGACTAAGGGTTGGACTCTCGAGGCAGAGAAGAACAATACTAACGGTATCACCAACGTTGCTTCTGAGGCTAAGGCAGGCGTTAAGTACAACCTCGCTGGTCAGCGCGTAAGCAACAACAATCGTGGCATCGTTATCGAGAACGGTCGCAAGATGATGGTTAAGTAATCGAATCCTCATTCAATTACGAAATACTCAGGCGGACACCACAACGGTGCCCGCCTGAATTTGTATAACAGCAAACATTTCTAAAAAAAATCTCTAAAAGTTTTATATATTAGATATAATTGCTATCTTTGCAAACGAAGATATGAAAGAGAATGTAAGAGCACTGTTGTTGAGTAAGCTGAAAGACGAAAATTGTCTTTGGTCTTACGACGCGTCGAAAATGAACGACATTTCCGACGATGCCCTTATTGAACATGTCCTGCTATATCTTGACATTGACGACATCAACAAACTCTTCCCACTGTTCGGTTACAAGAAGGTTAAGCGCGTTTGGTTAGAGCGTGTAGCCCCTCAGGGAGAAATGTTCCGGCAGTACAACATTTTGTATGCCTGGTACTACTTCGGAGCCAAACGTCCGGAAGCATACGTGAAAAGTATAGAGACCCGCCATATCAATAGAATATTAGCAGCATGAACACCAAACAGTCAAAATCTCTTGCTCCCCATACTGGCAAAGTCTTTGAACAGATCTCCAAACTGGAATGTATCAAGCCATATACTCTTGTTGGAGGAACGGCACTATCGCTTCAATTAGAAAAGCGTCAGAGCGAGGATTTAGACTTCATGAAATGGCTGCAAAAAAGAGGAGAGAAATGCGAGGTCCACTGGCCATCCATAAAAAAGGAATTAGAAAACATCGGCGAAATAAGAAATTATGAAGTAAATGACTTTAACTACGTCTCTTTCAATTTTGAAGGAGTCAAACTCTCGTTCTATGCTCCTCCACGCAAGGCAATTACCGATATGAAAAGAATCCCATATCTTAACAACCTCTATTTGGCAGATATGGAGAGTATTGGCGCAATGAAGATGGAGACTATGCTGCGCCGATCGAAGTTCCGCGACTATTACGACATATATTCCATATTACAGGCTGGTGGTGATATCAATAAGATGATGTATGCGGCACTGGAACATTCAGGACACAAACTGCGCTCACGAAGCCTAATTTCCATGCTGACAAACGGCAAATTGTTTGTCAAGGAAAAGGGTTTTGAAGAACTCCAACCAGTTTATAATGTCTCGCCTGAGGATATACAGGAATATATCAAGACATTATTACTTAAAGACAAGCAATCATAAAATGGTCAACCTCGCTGGTCAGCGCGTAAGCAACAACTATCGTGGCATCGTTATCGAGAACGGTCGCAAGATGATGGTTAAGTAATCGAATCCTCATTCAATTACGAAATACTCAGGCGGACACCACAACGGTGCCCGCCTGAATTTGTCTGTAATAGCATTATCAAAATTGACTGCTGTAGTTTGCGTAAACAGAAAAAAATCACTTTTCCTTTGGTGGTCTTAAAGTAATGTTGTATCTTTGCAACAAAGAGCAGAAACAGCAGCAAGATGGTAAAGGAAGTACAAAGCGAAAGAGGCTATGCCGTAGGCGTACAACTGTTCGACAGAATACGCGAGACAGAAGCGGTGTATGTCGATAAGACTGAATATGTATGGAAGATGGTGTCAACCAAAGCGGTGAACTTCTTTCTAAGCCGACCGCGCAGGTTTGGCAAGTCGCTGCTGGTGGACACACTGCGCTGCTACTTCGAAGGGCGCAAGGAACTCTTCGAGGGACTCTACATCTTCGACAAGGAGAAAGAGTGGAAAAAGTACCCCGTAATCAGGCTCGACATGTCGAACGGAAAGTACTATGAAAGGGAAAGGGTACATCCTACTATAAATGTTATATTGGAACAGCAGGAAAAGAAATTCGGCATAACGAATGCTCTCGACCCAACCAACTACGATGCCCGTCTGACACGACTCATAGAAACCGCCTACGAGCAGACAGGCGAGAAGGTGGTGGTGCTCATTGACGAGTACGATGCCCCTATGCTCGACTCCATGAACGACCCGGAGCTGCAAGACTACATCCGCAACCGTGTACGCAACCTGTTCTCACCGCTAAAGGCGCAGGCAGAGTTCCTGCGATTCGTGTTCCTCACGGGCATATCGAAGTTCTCACAACTGTCGGTTTTCAGCGAACTCAACAACCTGCAACAACTGACCTTCGACCCTGCCTACGAAGCCGTCTGCGGCATCACTGAAGAGGAACTGCAGACACAGATGAAGCCCGACATAGAGCAACTCATGGAGAAGATGAACATCACCTATAGCCGCTGGGGAATACACTACACCTACGACGACATAGTGGTAAAACTTAAAGAAACCTACGACGGCTATCATTTCAGCAACCATTTCACCGACATCTACTGTCCATGGAGTTTGGTGAGTGCCTTTGCTATGGGTGACATAATGAACTTCTGGTTCTCCACGGGTACTCCGTCGATGCTCATCAACGTAATGCGCAAGACTGGAGTAAGCGTCCAGCAAATAGAACACTTCCAAGGAAGACTCGACCGCTTCGATGCCCCCACTGAGCGCATTACCGACCCCATACCGGTACTCTTCCAGAGCGGCTACATCACGATGAAGGACTATAACCCCATGACTCAGAAATACACTCTTGGATTTCCCAACGGCGAAGTTCGCGAGGGTTTCACCACATCACTCTACAAGTACTATATGGAGGACTATGTGGGAAGCATGGACACACTGGGCAATGCCTACACAGACCTGCGCCTGAAAGAAATCACCATAGAGCAGTTCATCGAAGCCGTACAGCGGTGGTATGCCGGCATACCCTATAGCATTACCGACAAGAATCAAAATGAACAACTCTACCAGTCGCTAATCTATGCAGCACTGATGGGCTATGGGGCAGACGTCAGTGCCGAAGAGCAGACATCCGACGGACGCATGGACATTGCCATAAAGATGACGGATGCCATTTATATTCTGGAACTGAAATATGGTAAAACGGCAGAAGAAGCCGTCGAACAAATCCTGCGCAAGAACTATGCCGCGCGATTTGCCGCTGACCCACGCCCCGTCTATGCCGTGGGTCTGAACATCAGTAAGGACCGCCGCACCATCGACAGTTATAAGGTGGTGAAGATATTAGCAACATAAACGAACAAAACATAACAATCTATTAAAAATATGAGAAGAATAATAGTTATTACGGTTTGCGCACTTATCGCAATAGGCGCCAAGGCACAGGAGAAATACCTTGGCGGCGACATTTCAATGCTTCCGGTTTACGAACAGAACAAGGTGGCGTACAAAGACAAGACGGGTACGACACAGTCGGACGTGCTCCAGTTCTTCGGCAACAACGGATGGAACGCTGAGCGCGTGCGCCTCTTTGTAGACCCCTACAGCGGTGTTGAGCACGACGCTACGGGAGTATATCAGACGCTGGACTACGTAAAGGCACTGGGTAAGCGCATCAAGGACCACGGACAGAAGTTCATGCTCGACTTCCACTACTCTGACACATGGACAGACCCGGGTAAGCACTCGCTGCCGAAATCATGGGAAGGTCTGACGGTTGAGCAGCTGAAGACGAAGATTTACGAATATACCAAGGAATGCCTCACTGAACTCAAGGAAGCAGGCGCTACCCCTGACTTCATACAGCCGGGCAACGAGATAACAACGGGTATGCTGTGGCCCACCGGCGGTATCAACGGACACGGAGATAACAGCTGGGCTAACTTCGCCGGCTACCTGGGTCAGGCGATAAAGGCATGCAAGGAGGTATGTCCCGAGGCTAAGATAGTTATTCACACCGAACTGCACAACGCCGGTCTGGCGGTTAACTTCTACGCCATGCTGAAGACCTCATACCCCAGCATCCAATACGATGTGATGGGTCTGTCGTACTACCCGAGATTTCACGGCACTGTAGCAGATTTAGAACAAAACGTAATAAAGAAACTCGAAGCCTTGAACTCCGACAAGGAGATAATGATAGTTGAAACGGGTCACGGCTACAAATGGGCTATCGGCACTGGAACAACCGAGTACGACCTGTCAGAGGCAGGACAGCAGAAGTTTACCTCGGAACTGATTACCATGCTCAACAAGCACGAGAGCGTCACGGGTCTCTTCTGGTGGTACCCCGAGGACAACGGTAAGAACGTGAAATACAACAATGAGTATATCAGCTGGTGGAACGGCGCACTCTTCGACCACGACACGGGCAAGCCGTATGCCGCATTCTACGAGTTGATGAACTTCCGTCCGGACTTCGTTACCGGCATCGAATCGGTTACTAAGGAAAGCGGCAACACATCCGTTTATTCACTCGACGGACAACTGATGGGCAACGACCTACAGGCTCTCCAGAAAGGCATTTATATTAAGAACAACAAAAAGGTGGTCCGCTAAGACCACCTTTTACTTTTTTACCCTTTTACCTTTCCCTTACTTCCCGAGGAACTTGCTCTGCAGCCACTGGGTGAACTGCTCCTTGTAGTTGTCACCGATGGGCAGGTAGGTCTCTTCGTCCATTATCACGCGGTTCTTATTTACTTCTTGAATCTTCCGCAGGTTGATGATATAAGAACGGTGAATACGCATGAACGTTCCCGCGGGGAGGTTCTCCTCCATCTTCTTCATCGACAGCAGCACGATAACAGGCTTCGCCCTACCCTCCACGAAGATCTTGAGGTACTCGCTCATTCCCTCAACGTAGCGGATGTCGGAAATAGAGATGCGCACCACCTTGTACTCGGTCTTCAGGAACAGGGCATCGTCGGTGTCTACCGGCGAGATGGTGGCGGTATTCTGCCTGTCGTAGCGTTCCTTGACCCTCTGGGCGGCTCGTTGGAAGTCGTTCATGCCGAAGGGCTTCAGAAGATAGTCCACGGCATCCACCTTGTACCCCTCCACGGCATATTCAGAATAGGCTGTGGTGAACACTACCAAGGGCGGCACGGCGAGCGACTTCACGAAGTCCATTCCGTTTAGGTCGGGCATGTTGATGTCTATGAAGATAGCATCCACCACATCCTGCTCCATCAGCCGCTGCGCCTCCAAGGCACTGGGGCACGATGCTACAAGTTCCAGATAGGGAATCTTCTCTATATATGTTGAGAGTTGACGGAGTGCCAGCGGCTCATCGTCTATGGCTAAACACTTTATCATTTGGTATTTCCAGATTTACTTCGTAGGTTGATTCTTCTTCTTTTATATTGAGAGTATAATTATCTTCATACAGTAGGTTTAATCGTTGTTTTACATTTGCTAATCCTATTCCTCCCTCGAGGTTGGCTCTCTGCTCCTGGTGCTTACTGTTCTGGCAGCAGAAGCGAAGAGTGTCTCCGGATGTCTTCAGACTGATGTTTATAAATGACGGGTGCTGGTAACTGACGCCGTGCTTGAAGGCATTCTCTACGAACGTTATGAGCATCAGCGGCGGCACTTCACCCTCGGGGAGCGGCTGCTGTATGTCGAGCTGGATGTCTACTTCTTCCGTGTAGCGCATTCGCATCAGCTGCACGTAGTTGTCGATAAACGCCACTTCGCGACTCAGCGGAATCATCTGTCGGTCGCCCTCGTAGAGCACATAGCGCATTATCTTGGACAGCACCACTATCATCTCCTTCGACTGCTCGGGGTCGATGTCAACCAGAGCGTGGATATTGTTCAGTGTGTTCATGAAGAAGTGGGGATTTATCTGATATTTCAGATATTCCAACTGCTGCTCTAAGCTCTTATGCTTCAACTTCGCCATCTTCTTTATGTCATAGGTGGACTTGAAGTAGAGTTTGACTCCGAGGTTCATGCCTATCATCAGTATGAATATAATGACGGAAATGACATCGTGCTGCCCCATAAGCAACGGAGGACGCTCGGGAGAATGCTTGCCGTCGGGAGGTGGAGGCGGCATGTCCCGCACCTCGTCCTTTGCCATTGGCAATTCTTTTTTCTCACCTCGTACCTCGAACCTGGGCTCAGGCGGACGCGACGAACACTGGTACACCACAAAGCAAGCAGTCATCACTGCCACTGCCGCGAAATAAGCCCAGCGCTTCTGTCGATAGACCAGCAGTGGTGCTACCAAGGCATTGTGAAGGAGGAACAAGGCAAGGAACACGGCATAGGTCTTCCATATACGGAACACCTCGTGCCATGGGAACTGACCGTCGCCATCGGTGGCTGACAGGAAGTAGAGCGTAAGTACGGGTGCTATGAACAGAGCAGTCCACAGCACCACATAGGTTATCAGTTCACGGAACTCGTATTTCTGAGTGTATTTCATCGTGCTTCCTTACTTTATATTGTTTACCATCTGCCGGGTCCACCGCCACCGCCGGGTTGGTTGCCGCCGCCCATGCCGCCGCCCATACCTCCGCTGATGGAGGTTGAGGTGGTGAAGGAGGCGAGGCTCGACATGCTGCTGACAGTAGCATCGGAGATAAATCCGTAGAAGTCGGTGCCGCTGACAGACGAGGCGGTAGAGAGGGTATATGTTGTGCCCGAAGCGAACTGTGGCGAACTAACCTGCATCGTGGAACTGCTGAATGAGCGCGGTGCCTTCAGGGCGAAGAGCACCGTAGAACCGCTGCTTACCACAAGGTAGTTGTTCTTCGTGACGCTTACTCCGCTGACGGCTGCCTTCTGCTGCGACCCGCTTACCGACTCACCGCCGCCGCCAAGTCCGATGATGGTGCCGCCGTTCCACTGCATGGTCTTCTGCTCAGCAACGTCGATGCCTTCCTCGGGAGAGTTGGCACCCAGACCGATGACTACTCCGCCCGAAATGGTAATGTTGCCGTTGGCGTCGATACCGTCATTACCCGTAGCGTAGCTATAGACATAGCCGCCCGTGACGGTCATGTTGCCGGCAGAGTTGATTCCATCATCGTAGGTATAGGTACCTATGCTGCCTGCCGAAATATTCAGCGTGCCCTTGGTCTCAATACCTTCACTGCCCTCACCGCCCAGAGCGCGCACCATTATCTGTCCTCCGGCTATCGTCATGTTGCCGTCGGACTTGATGCCCTTAGCCTTGGAGTCGAGGCTTGAACTGTATTTATAGGTAGAGCCTTCGGTGATGGCATAGACAGCGCCGCCTTTCATTATGAATTCAGCGTCGGTGCTAATTCCCTTGCCGCCACTGCCGGTGCTCTTCACCTGCACTTCGCCGTCGGTTATGGTAATGTTGCCCACGACTTTAATACCTGCCGCGGCACTGACATCACTCTCACTGCTGTCGTATTCGCCGCCGCCCGTGGTGATGGCAATGAGGCGTCCGCCGCTTATCTGCACCTCACCATCGGTCTTGATGCCTTTTCCTGCGGTTGCCGATGTCTCGAGGTTCACTACTCCACCCTTCATTATCACGCCCTCGTTGCTCTTCAGGCAGTGACCCGAGGCAGACTTCACGTAGATATTGGTGAGCGGGCGGATGTATATGTAGTCATCGCTGACGATACCGTTCTTGTAGTTTGATGACACGCTGAGCGAGCCTGTACCACTGAACACGAGTTTTCCCTCGCTGAAGAAAGTACCTTTCTCGTCTTCTCCGTCAACGGTGTTATAAGCAGAGGAACTGTCGCTAAGACTGTTCTCGCCGTTAAGCACTACGTAGGCACGCTTTCCCTGATTATTGACGGCAGCTCCAGTGGGATTGGTGATGCTCACTCCATTAAGAATCAGTTCGAACTTCTTCGTGGAGTATATCTTGAACGAACCGTCGGTGGTTGTGCCGTTGAGCTCGTAGGCTATGTATTCTGCCTCAGAATTAACGGTAACATCTGCTCCGTCTACCGTCACCGTAACATTTTCCGCTTCTCCGTATACCGATGCCGAAGTGCCGTTGTAGCTTATCGAGATGGTGGCTGTGGGAGCAAAGTTCTCCACATAGTCTTCGTAATAGGTATCGGTGGCGTCGGGAACGGCGTCGATTGTCTCATTTAATGTGCACTTGTCGATAGCGATGTCGAAAGAAGCCAGGTCGCCCGTGAGGGCTGCATCAGCGGAAGACAAAGAACTGCCTCCGGTATTGCTACTATCTCCTGCAGTGCTGTCTGAAGAGGAGGTCACGGGGTCGTCGCCAGCGCAGGCTGCCATAAGCATGGCGATGGCGATCATTGCTAAGAAATAAACTGTTTTCTTCATAACCTTCGTTTTTTGGGGTTCATACTCTTTATCGCTGCTGCAAAGGTAGTCCAATAATATAAAGAGGTACAAAAAACTTCAACCAATCCCCCATTTCTTTCAACAAACCCAACTCTCCCTTTTTACCCTTTTACCCTTTTACCTTTTAACCCTTTTACCTTATCTCAACTCCTGTACTTCCCTTCATCCTTGTCCTCAAGCATGGAGAGATAACTCTGGTAGCGGCTCGGGGCGATGTAGTGGTCCTCGAGCGCCTGCAAGACGGCACATCCGGGTTCGTGGGTGTGGGTGCAGTTGGAGAAGCGGCAGTCCTTGGAGAAACGGAATATCTCCTTGAAGTAACTGGTCAGTTCCTCGGGTTCCATGTCGAACGAGCCGAACCCTTTAACGCCCGGTGTGTCGATAGCCCATCCGCCGAAGGGAAGGGGTATCATCTCGGAGAAGGTGGTGGTATGCATTCCCGTGTTGTGGGCATCGGAAATCTCCGCCGTCCTAAGGTCGAGATTGGGAATAAGTCTGTTGAGGAGGGTGGACTTCCCCACTCCACTATTGCCGCTAAGCACCGTGATTTTGTTGCGAAGAATATCCTCCAGGACATCAACACCCTCTCCCGTCTCGGCTGATATTGCCTGACAGCGGTAGCCCACCGTCTCGTAGAGGTTTATCATCATCTCCTGGTAGTGCAACTCTTCCTCTGAGAGCAGGTCGCTCTTGTTGAACACCAGCACGACGGGTATGTCGTAAGCCTCAGCCGATGCCAGGAAGCGGTCGATGAAGGTAGTGGAGGTCTCGGGGTAGTTAACAGTAACGACGAGCAGCGCCTGGTCTACGTTGGCGGCAATGATGTGACTCGCCTTGGAAAGGTTCTGCGAACGGCGCACGATATAGTTGCGGCGGTCGTCAATGTCTGTAATGAACGCCGTTGCTTGCTTCTCTTGAAGCCCCTCCCTTGGGGAGGGGTTGGGGTGGGCTACGTCTACCGTCACTCTGTCGCCGACCGCCACAGGATTGGTGCTCCGGATGTTCTTCAGCCGGAAGTTCCCCTTTACCTTACAAAGAACAGTGGTACCCTCGTCCGTCAAGACGGAGTACCAACTGCCTGTATTCTTAATTACCAGTCCCTTCAAGAATGCTTAATTCTCAATTACACCGTCATAATCTCCTTGTTCTTGGCAGCAAGGAGTTCGTCGATCTTCTTAATAAACTTATCGTGAATCTTCTGCAGTTCGAGTTCGGCGTCCTTCTCGTTGTCCTCAGACAGACCGTCCTTGATGGCTTTCTTCAGCTTGTCCTTAATCTCTGAGCGTACGTTGCGCACCTCCACCTTAGCCTTCTCACCGATCTTGTTGCACTGCTTTGCCAGTTCGCGACGGCGTTCCTCTGTAGGCTGCGGAATACCCAGGCGGATAACCTCTCCGTTGTTCTCGGGAGTGATACCGACATCGCTGTCCATGATTGCCTTCTCGATGTCACGGATAGCCTTCTTGTCCCAAGGACGAATAGCTATGGTGCGTGCATCTGGGCACGTCACGTTAGCCACCTGATTCAGCGGAACCATCTGTCCGTAGGAATTGACACGTACTCCGTCGACAATGGCGATATTAGCACGTCCGGCGCGGATGCGGTTGAGACTCTCTTCGAGGAACATCGCTGCCATTTCCATTCTCTCCTGGCTCTCTGCGAGCGTTGCTTTTACATCTATCATAGTTGTATAAGGTTATTGTTTGTATTGTTTATCCTTGCAAAGATACAAAAAAATGGACAATAAAGAAGGAATAATGAAGAAAATTTTTCCTTTTTTTGGATATTAGACCTATTATTACTACCTTTGTAGCGAAAAGTTAACGAAAAACCATGGTCTACAAATACGACTTTTTAATTATCGGAGCCGGAGTTGCCGGCATGAGTTATGCCCTGAAAGTGGCGCGAGCCAAGAAAGGGAAAGTATGTCTGGTATGCAAGACATCACTCGACGAGGCGAACACATCATTTGCACAAGGCGGTGTTGCCTCAGTGACTAACCTTAAGGTGGACAACTTTGAAAAGCACATCGAAGACACCATGATTGCCGGAGACTACATCAGCGATCCGGCGGCAGTGCGGCAGGTGGTAACAATGGCACCTGAGCAGATACGCGAACTGGTGCAGTGGGGAGTGAACTTCGACAAGAAGGAGGACGGAGAGTTCGACCTGCACCGTGAGGGCGGACACTCGGAATTCCGCATCCTTCACCATGCCGACGACACGGGAGCAGAAATCCAGCGCGGACTGATGGAGGCAATACGCCGCAACCCCGACATCGAGGTTAAGGAGAACCACTTCGCCGTGGAGATAATAACTCAGCACCACCTCGGTGTGGAGGTGAACCGCCACATGGACAACATCGAGTGCTACGGAGCATACATACTGAACCCCGACACGCAGAGGGTGGACACCTATCTCGCCAAGTGTACCGTGATATGCACCGGCGGCGTAGGTGCTGTATACATGACCACCTCGAACCCCGTGATTGCTACCGGCGACGGCATCGCTATGGTTTACCGCGCCAAGGGAACGGTGGCGGACATGGAATTCGTACAGTTCCACCCAACTGTGCTCCACCACGTAGGTGAGACTCACCCCGCCTTCCTCATCACCGAGGCAATGCGGGGCTACGGCGGCATATTGCGCCTGCCCAACGGCGAGTCGTTTATGGAGAAATACGACGAGCGCCTGTCACTGGCACCGCGCGACATCGTGGCACGCGCCATCGACAAGGAGATGAAGATCCACGGACTGGACCATGTCTGCCTCGACGTTACCCACAAGAATGCTGAGGAGACGCGCAAACACTTCCCCAACATCTACCAGAAATGCCTGCAGATAGGCATTGACATAACAACCGACTATATCCCCGTCAGACCTGCTGCCCACTACATGTGCGGCGGTATCAAGGTGGACCTCAACGGCTGTTCGAGTATACGACGCCTGTATGCACTCGGCGAATGTTCGTGCACGGGTCTGCATGGAGGTAACCGACTGGCATCCAACTCGTTAATCGAGGCGGTAGTGTATGCTGAAACAGCAGCACGCCACTCTCTGGAGAACATAGACAAATACTCTTTCAACAACGATATTCCAGAGTGGAACGACGAAGGAATGCTGACCAACGAGGAACATGTGCTCATAACACAGAGCGTCAAGGAGGTAGGCGAGATAATGTCCAACTATGTGGGCATCGTACGTTCCGACCTTCGACTGAAGCGCGCCTGGACCCGACTGGACATGCTATACGAAGAGACCGAAGAACTCTTCAAACGAGTTAAGGCGACTAAGGATATCTGCGAACTGAGAAACATGATTAACGTGGGATACCTCATCACCCGCTGGGCAATAGAGCGCAAGGAGTGCCGCGGTCTCCACTTCACCACCGACTATCCAAGAAAAGACTAACCCCGTAATGACGTAATGACGTAATAACGTAATAACGTAATAACGAAAAAAATAACAACCATGCGAAATATTGTTTTCTTCCTCCTCGTCCTCGCCCTACCAGCAATGGGACAGAAGAGCAGCGGCGGCATCACCGAGAAGATGTTGCAGGAAATTCAGGGTGCAAAGAGTGACAAGGCAAACGAGGCGCTTTCTAACGCCTTGGCTGCCAACAGTATAGACAACCTTGCCAAGAACCGTAGGCAGGCACCGATGAACACATACTTCAGTGTGGAGACTCCGAAGCAGAGCATCACCGACCAGAAACAGTCGGGACGCTGCTGGATGTTCAGCGGTCTGAACGTGCTGCGGTCTGACTTCGCCAAGGCTTGCAAGGAGGACTCGCTGCGCAAGGACTATGCCGGCATAGAACTGTCGCACGATTACCTCTTCTTCTACGACCAGTTAGAGAAGAGCAACCTCTTCATGCAAGGGGTTATAGAGACGGCTTCGCTGCCTATGGACGACCCGAAGGTGAGGTTCTTCTTCAAGGACCCCATCGGCGACGGCGGTACGTTCTGCGGTGTTGCCGACCTGTCGGAAAAGTACGGGCTGGTGCCTTCGGAGGTGTGCACCGAGACCTACTCTGCCGAGAACACGTCGAAGATGAGAGCCCTCGTGAAGTCCAAACTGCGCGAGATGGGACTGAGCCTTAGAAAGGCGGCTGCCGGTAGCAAGAAGGCAGAGACAATGAAGATGAAGACCCGAATGCTCAGTGAGATATACCGCATGCTGGTACTGACACTCGGCGAACCGGTGAAGGACTTCGAATATGCCTTCCGTGACAAGGACGGCAAAACCGTCGGGGAGGTGCGACGATATACTCCGCGGGAATTCTACAACCTCGTTGTGGGACGACCGCTGAATGGTTCGTTCATCATGGTTATGAACGACCCGCGCCGTCCGTATCACAAGACTTACGAAGTAGAGTACGACCGCCACATGTACGACGGACATAACTGGTGCTATCTGAACCTGCCGATGGAGGAGATAGAGAAGCTCGCCATTGCCCAGTTGAAAGACGGGCGAAAGATGTACAGCAGCTACGACGTGGGTAAGCAACTGGACCGTAAACGCGGCTATCTGGCTCTCGACAACTACGACTACGCATCGCTCTTCTCAACCGACTTCCCCATGACCAAGGCTGAGCGCATTGAAACTTTCGACAGCGGTTCTACCCACGCCATGACGCTTACGGCTGTAGACCTCGACAAGGAGGGAAAGCCACTGAAGTGGAAAGTGGAGAACTCCTGGGGTGCAGACTACGGACAGAAGGGCTGTCTGATAATGACGGCAGACTGGTTCCGCGAATATATGTTCCGACTGGTTGTCAACAAGAAATATGTTCCAGAGCAGCTGCTGCGCGAGGCTGAACAGAAGCCTACAATGGTAGCACCCGACGACCCACTGTTCCAAAACGAGGAATAGATGGTATACATCGAAGAGAATATCTGGGACTTCGACCTCGAGAAAGCCCTCGGCGAGATTAGCGAGCAGCGCCGCGAGACGGCTCTTCGCATCCGCCACGAGCAAGGCAGGCGCCAGTGCATACTGGCATACCTGCTGCTGAAAAAGGCTTTGCGCGAAGAGTACGGCATCACCGAGAACCCTCTCTTCGATTTCGGTGAGCACGGCAAGCCGTCGATACGGAACCACCCCGACATCCACTTCAACCTGAGCCACTGTTCGGAGGCGGTGGCTTGTATTGTTGGTAACCATCCTGTAGGTATCGATGTGGAAACGGTTAAGAAACGCAGTGAGGGAGTGGTACATTACACGATGAACGAGGAGGAGATTGCCGAGATTGAGGCGGCAGCAGACCCCGATGTGGCCTTCACCCGGCTGTGGACCCGAAAGGAAGCGCTGATGAAGATGACGGGCAGCGGCATCACCAACGACCTCAAGGAGGTACTGCGGAATAACCACGTGGAAATATCCACCGAGGTTTCACGCAGCCGTAAGTACGTTCTCAGCGTCTGTTCCTCACGGTGATATCGGAGGTGCGGGGGTGCGGGGGTACGGAGGTACGAGATATGAACCAAGCGCTTAAAACATTTCTCGTACCCCCGGACCCTCGTAC
>JAFTFC010000157.1 GCA_017449725.1 Prevotella sp.
ATAGAGGTTGCCGTCCTTACCTTCTATGGTGGTGTTCATTGCCAGAGGATTATGACCGCTCCAGAACTCGATTGTATTGAGAACAAGTGCGTCGACAGTAAGACAAACGGTACCCACGATGGGCTGGAGGATAAGACCTACGATACCGTTGATGATTTTCACGCTGGTCATGTTGCACTGCCACTTCTCGTACTTGTTGAAGAGGGCGAACGAACCGATGCATGAACTGAAGAGGACAGAACCTGAGAGCAGTAGGACTGCCACCTTTAAACTGAATTTCTTCATAATAGTTGTTGTTTTAATAGTTAGATAATCTGTTTCAAGAATTGATAATTTGGATGCAAAGATAGTAAAAAAGGTAATTATTTCGTATCTTTGCAGCCAAAATTTTGTATTTATATGATAAGAAGAGTATTTTTATACATATTTATCGCCTTTGCCATGGGAGCAGGAGCTCAGGAGACTGCCAACTCTCGCCAGGCACGTCAGATGTTCGACCGCACCTACCAGTTGGTGTTTGGTGCGCAGGGTTCGATGCTGCACTACAAGGTGAACATTGTGGGAATATACAAGACTGAAGGGACGATATGGACGAAGGGGAAAAAGAGTATGTTTGAGGAGTCGCGATACATGGCATGGAACGACGGAAACAACTATACTCGTGTGGATAAGAAGAAGAAAACGGTGAGTTACTACGGAGCGAACGACGAGGACAGGGACAAATATGCCTCGAAGTTCACTTTTGAGCCGAACAACTACACATACCATATTGCAGACAGTGAAGAGGGTTACTACATAACGCTGAAGGCGAAGAAGGGGGTGAAGGGTATTAAGGAGGCGAGGGCGCTGATAGACAAGAAGACGCGTTATCCGCTGAACGTGAGAATAAAGCTTGGTATTTTCCACACCACGATACAGATTACCCGTTTCAAGAGCGGTGGCATAGGTGATGACGTTTTCGTATTTCCTGCCGCGAAGTACAAGGGGTATGAGGTGATTCATAGGAAGTGAAGAGTGAAGGATGAACGACGCGACAAAGCAATTCATAGAGGAATATAAGGAAGAGGACGTCAGAATGCTGGCGCTAAAGGCGGATAGGAATCCTAACGTTGATATGCCCTTAGCACTAAGGCAGATAACGGGCTGGCAGATGGCGCGGAAGAAGTTGCCATCATGGGCGAGTGTTCCGGGTATTTTCTATCCCCGGCACCTCTCTATGGAACAGTGCTCCAGCGAGCGGACGGCGGAATACAAGGCGGGAGTCGCTGCGAAGAGCCGTGCGGGAAAACCGCACGCAACAGAAGGCGCGAGAACGGTGGTGGACCTTACGGGAGGATTTGGTGTTGACTTTGTGGCGCTGGCTCGAGGGGCCGACAAGGCGGTATATGTAGAACGTGACGAGGAACTGTGCCGACTGGCACGCCATAACTTCCCACGGCTCGGGATAGAGGCAGAGGTGGTTAATGTAGATGCCGAGGATTATCTCAGGAGGATGGATCATGCCGACCTGCTTTTCATTGACCCGGCGCGTAGGGACGGTGCCGGCAGGAAGATGGTGGGCATAGCCGACTGTACGCCAGACATACTAAGGATGAAAGACGAGATGCTGGGCAAGGCAGACAGGGTGATGATAAAACTGTCGCCGATGCTGGACTGGCATAAGGCGGTGGAGGATCTGGGCGACTGTGTCAGCGAAGTGCATATCGTGTCGGTTAGGAACGAGTGCAAGGAGTTGCTCGTGGTTTGTCGAGGTACGGGAGTACGGGGGTACGGGGGTACGAAGTTCGGGGGTACGGGGGTACGGGGGTACGAGGGTACGAGGTTACTTTATTGTGTTAATGATGATGATGAGGTCTTGGTTGTGAACTTGCAGAACTATTCTCGC
>JAFTFC010000158.1 GCA_017449725.1 Prevotella sp.
AATCAAGAATTAAGAATTAAGAATTAAGAATTTTTGCTCGGCGGGCAATTTTTAACAGTTATTCACGCACAATCACCAGTAACCACTAAGACCCATTGGCAACTTGCAACAACTTTTCTAAGAATCTGCCCGTGATGCTCTCGGGGCAAGAGGCTACTTCCTCGGGAGTTCCGGAGACGACGATACTGCCGCCGCGGTCGCCTCCCTCAGGACCCAGGTCTATCACGTGGTCGGCACACTTCACCACCTCCATATTGTGCTCTATTACTATAATGGTATGCCCGCGCGAGATGAGTGCGTCGAAGGAGCGGAGAAGCTTCTGGATGTCGTGGAAGTGAAGACCCGTGGTGGGCTCGTCGAAGATGAAGAGCGTGGGCTCCTGCTGCTCGCGGCCGATGAAGTAGGCGAGCTTCACGCGCTGGTTCTCACCGCCCGAGAGGGTAGAGGAGTTCTGACCCAGTTTGATGTAGCCCAGACCGACGTCCTCGAGCGACTGAAGGCGGTCGGCAATCACTTTCTCGCCGTTCTCGGTGAAGAACGCAATAGCCTCTGACACAGTCATTTCCAACACATCGTAGATATTCTTCCCGGCAAAGCGCACCTCCAGAATGTCGTGCTTGAAACGCTTGCCGTGACACGACTCGCACTCCAGCGTGAGGTCTGCCATGAACTGCATCTCCACGTTTATCACGCCTGCTCCGCTACACTCCTCACAGCGCCCGCCGTCGGCGTTGAACGAGAAATACTGTGCCGAGAAGCCCATCTGCTTAGCCAGCGGCTGGTCGGCAAAAAGCTGGCGAATGGCGTCGTACGCCTTAACGTACGTGGCGGGGTTCGAACGGGTGCTCTTGCCGATGGGGTTCTGGTCTACCATCTCCACGTGGCGTATCTGTTTCCAGTCGCCCTCGAGCGAGAGGTACTCGCCGGGCAGCTCTGCCACCTCGTCGAGATGGCGCTTCAGGGCAGGGTAGAGGATGCCCTTTACGAGCGACGACTTTCCCGAGCCGCTGACTCCCGTAACTGCCGTCATTACGTTAAGCGGGAAGTCTACGTCTATGCCGCGCAGGTTGTTCATCCGGGCACCCGTCAGACGTATCGCCATATTCCACGGACGACGGCTCCGGGGCACGGGAATCTGTTCCTCGTGGGTGAGAAAACGGACGGTATAGCTGCGGTCTGCGTCTTTGCCCGAATAGCGCTTGCCACTCGTTTCTGAAGAGCACTTTCGCGCCAGTTTCTCTATATCCTTCATCTCGCCCTGGAACACTATCTCGCCGCCATGCTGTCCCGCATCCGGACCGATGTCCACGATATAGTCGGCTGCACGCATGATGTCCTCGTCGTGCTCCACAACCATAACGGTATTGCCAACATCGCGCAGGCGGTGGAGCACGCTGATGAGCCGTTCGGTATCGCGCGGATGTAGTCCGATGCTGGGCTCGTCGAGGATGTAGAGCGACCCGACAAGCGAACTGCCGAGCGAGGTAGTCAGGTTTATTCGCTGGCTTTCCCCGCCGCTTAGCGAGTTAGACTGTCGATTTAGCGTCAGGTAACTAAGTCCCACGTCTACAAGGAATTGCAGACGGGTATTTATCTCGTTGAGAAGCCTCCGCCCAATCTCCATTTCCTGCTCCGTAAGTTGAAGGTCGTCGAACCACTTCTTGAGTTTTCCTATCGGCATTTCCACGAGGTTCGAGATGCTCATGCCGCCAATCTTCACGTATTCTGCCTCGGGTTTTAGGCGGGTTCCGTGACACGACGGACAGACAGTCTTGCCGCGATAACGGCTCATCATCACACGATACTGAATCTTGTACTGGTTCTCCTTGACCATATTGAAGAAGGCGTCGATAGACACCTGGCGGTGAAGGTCCTTATAGTCCGACGGCAGGCCGTGCCACAACTGGTCTTTCTCCTCGCGCGTAAGTTTATAATAAGGTGTAAAAATGGGGAAATTGTCCTTGGCGGCACGTCTTACGAACTCCTCCTGCCACATCTTCATCTTCTCGCCGTGCCAGCATTGGACGCATCCGTCGTAGACGCTCAGCGTGGTATTGGGAACTACGAGCTTCTCGTCGATACCCATAATCCTGCCGAACCCCTCGCAGGTAGGGCAGGCGCCGAGAGGGGAGTTGAACGAGAAAAGATTGTCGGACGGCTCTTCGAAGGTTATGCCGTCTGCCTCGAAACGGTTCGAGAAATCGTAGCAGATATTGCTCGGTAGAACAACTAATCGGCAGGCTCCGTGACCTTCGTAAAAGGCTGTCTCTGAGGAGTCTAAGAATCGCGACACCGAATCTTTCCCTTCGTCTATCGACAGGCGGTCGATAAGCAGCCAGAGGTTGTTCTCGGGCGATGAAGAACCAGACTTTAATGTCTTTTCGTATTTATCATAATCGGCGAGTACATCATCAATCCTCACGAACTCACCATTAATGTAAAGGCGCACATAACCCTCTTGAAGGTAGGTCTCGAGCTGCTTACGG
>JAFTFC010000159.1 GCA_017449725.1 Prevotella sp.
CTGTACGTACTTAAGTCGCTTGACAAGGACGACCTCCTTGAGCTGGTAGACCGAGCCATAACCAAAGACGTCGAACTGAGCAAGAGGAAGATAAAGGTAGAGGAATCGGGAGCACTTCTCAGATACAGCGGCGGCGATGCCCGTAAGCTGCTAAACATTCTCGAACTGGTAGTAGAATCGGAGAGTTCTGAAGAGGTTGTTATTACCGACGCGAAAGTGGCGAGCCGCCTACAGCAGAACCCGCTGGCATACGATAAGGATGGCGAGATGCACTATGACATAATCTCTGCTTTCATCAAGAGCATCCGCGGAAGTGATCCGGATGCAGCTCTTTACTGGATGGCGCGGATGATTGAAGGCGGCGAAGACCCGCAGTTCATAGCCCGCCGAATGGTGATAAGTGCGGCAGAGGATATAGGGCTCGCAAATCCTAACGCCCTTCTCCTTGCCAATGCAACTTTTGATACCGTGATGAAGATAGGATGGCCCGAAGGTAGGATTCCACTTGCCGAGTGTGCCGTATACCTGGCAACAAGTGCGAAGAGCAATAGTGCCTATCTCGGAATCGACACAGCTTTGCAACTGGTGCGCCAGACAGGCAATCAGCCCGTTCCGCTGCACCTCCGTAATGCCCCAACTGAACTAATGAAAGAATTGGGTTATAGTGATGGGTACAAATATGCCCACGATTACCCGGGACATTTCGTAGACCAACAGTTTATGCCAGACGAACTGAAGGACTATCAGCTGTGGCACGCACAGGATAATCCTTCAGAAGATAAGATGCACCAGCGTATGAAACTTTGCTGGGGCGATAAGAAAAAATAAGTATTACAGTCCCAGCTTATTCAGGGCTTTGTCGGCAGCCTTGTTGACTTCCTCTTTAGCCTTGTCCTTAGCCTGCTGCTTAGCGTTGTCTACAGCCTCGTTAGCCTTCTCTACAGCCTCGTTAGCCTTAGCGTTAACAGCTTCCTTGGTGTTTTCGACAGCTGCTGCGGCAGCCTCTTCTGTCTGAGTACCAAAACTCTTGATAGCATCAACAGACTCTGTCGGGATAGCCTGAACCTTCTCTACGAGAGTATTGAGAGTGGCGTTGTCACCAGTAACCGACTTAACAGTCTCCTGGTTCTCCTTCAACCAAGTCTGAACACTTGTGAGAGCCTCTTTTGCTTCATCGAGCTTACCCTCCTTGGTGAGTTCGGCAATCTTAGCCTGAATTGCCTCGATAGCTGCCTGCAGACTTGCGGCATCCTTGTTCTCAAGTGCTGCCTTGAGTGCTGCTGTGAGGTCGTTCTCTTCTACTACTGCAGCAGTGTCTGCATCTGTTCCCTGCTGAGTCTTGTTTCCACAACTGGCAAAGCTGATTGCAGCAACTGCCAATGCAATAAATAATACTTTCTTCATAACATTTTGATTTAATAAATTAATATTGTCTTAGTGCTGAAAGAAGTTCAGCATTTTCGCTCTTCGATCCTATGGTTATGCGGAGACAGTTCTGGCACAGTGAAACCTTAGACCTGTTCCTGACAATGATTCCTTTTTCTACAAGATAGTCGTAAATCTTCTGTGCATCAGTGACTTTCACGAGGAAGAAGTTCGCGTCAGTAGGGTACACTTTCTCGCATATTGGCAGTTCACGGATGGCAGAAATAAGTCGTCCACGTTCTTGCAGTATCAGGGTAAGCCATTTCTCCACAGTGTATGGGTCGAGCATCTCAATGGCTTTCTGCTGTGTCAGCAAGTTTACATTATATGGATATTTTACTTTGTTGAATATCTCAATTAAGCGCGGGTTAGCGAATGCTATTCCCAGGCGGATGGCAGCGCATCCCCATGCCTTGCTCAGCGTGTTTAGCACGATGAGGTTTGGATAGCGCCCAACCTTCAGTCTGAGCGGTTTCTCCTGTGAAAAGTCCGAATAAGCCTCGTCAACAACTACGAGTCCTTCAAAGGTCTCTATCACCTTTAGAATTTCCTCGTGCATGATGTTGTTGCCGGTAGGGTTGTTTGGCGAACAAATCCATATCGCCTTTGTGTGCTCGTCGCATGCCGCGAGAAGTTTTTCGGCAGTAATCTGGAAGTCCTCGTCAAGCAGAACCGGGCGGTACTCCACATCGTTGATGTCGGCACATACCTTATACATGCCGTAGGTGGGTTCTATGGCTACTACATTGTCGATTCCCGGCTGGGTGAAACAGCGGTAAACGAGGTCTATCGCCTCGTCAGAGCCGTTGCCGAGAAACATGTACTCCTCGGGTACGCCCTTAACTTTTGAAATTGCCGTTTTCAACTCGCGCTGCAGCGGGTCGGGGTATCGGTTGAGGGGCTGGTTGTACGGGTTCTCGTTGGCATCGAGAAAGACGTGAGCCTCTTTTCCGCTATATTCGTTCCTCGCACTGCTATATGGTGCAAGCTTAAGTATGTTGGGACGTACTAATTCTTCGAGATTCTTCATATATTCTTAGGTTTTTACTCTTAGGGTCATTGCGTTGCGGTGAGCATCGAGTTGTTCTGCTGCTGCCATCGTTTCCACAGCCCGTCCGATGCTTCGAATACCTTCTTCGGTAAGGTGCTGGAATGTTATCTTCCTGTTATAGCTGTCGAGGTTTACGCCGCTATATGCTGTTGCATATCCGTGGGTAGGGAGGGTGTGATTGGTGCCGCTGGCATAGTCTCCCGCACTCTCGCAGGCGTAGTTTCCGAGGAATACGCTACCAGCGTTAACCACCTTCTCAGCCAGTTCTTCGAAGTCTTTTGTGGCTATGATAAGATGCTCAGGAGCGTAGAGATTACTCAGACGTATCGCCTCTTCCGAGTCTTTAACCAATACGAACTTACTATTGTCTAACGATTTGGTAGCCAGCTCTTTTCTTGGAAGATGCTCAAGCTGTTGTTCAACCTCTTTTTCGACCTTCTTCAACACTTCTTCAGAAGTAGTTATGAGCAGCACCTGCGAGTCTGTTCCGTGTTCTGCCTGCGAGAGGAGGTCTGCCGCTACAAAGTCGGGTCGGCAACTCTCGTCTGCAATAACGCAAACCTCAGACGGACCTGCCGGCATGTCGATAGCAACATCGTGCAGGCTCACCTGTTGCTTGGCAGCCATAACATACTGGTTTCCCGGTCCGAAAATCTTGTAGACCTTAGGCACCGACTCCGTTCCGTATGCCATTGCTCCGATAGCCTGAACTCCGCCAGCTTTGAATATCTTGCTTACTCCTGCTACGTGAGCCGCAGCGAGAATGGCGGGGTGTATCGTAGAGTTGTGGGTTGGGGGAGAGCAGAGCACAATCTCCTTGCATCCGGCAATTTTCGCCGGGGTGGCAAGCATCAGAACCGTACTGAAGAGAGGGGCAGTACCACCGGGAACATACAGTCCTACGCGTTCTATGGCAACACTTTTCTGCCAACACGTCACTCCTGGAGCCGTCTCCACCTTCTTGCCCTCGAAGAGCTGCGAGCGGTGGAATGTTTCTATATTTCTATGAGCCAGGCGGATAGATTCAAGCAGTTCAGACGGAATCTCGTTCAGCGCCTGCTGAATTTCCTCCTCGGTAACTCTCAGCGAGTCGAGTTCCACATGGTCGAACTTCTTCTCGTATTCCTTAAGCGCCTCGTCGCCCCTCTTGCGGATATCAGCAAGCACTCCACTAACTGTGGCGTTAAGCTGCGACACGTCGAGATGGGGACGTTCTACGAGGTTCTGCCATTCCTCCTCGCGGGGGTATTTAATGATTTTCATATTCGGGGCCTTTCTCTATAATGCATAATTCATAATGCATAATTTATAATGTCAGAGAATCATTTTCTCTATCGGAGTAACAAGGATTCCCTGTGCACCCAGTTCCTTCAGTTTTCCGATAATCTCCCAGAAACGTTTCTGATCGAGCACCGTATGTACCGAGCACCACTCATCGTCTGCCAGCGGTATGATAGTAGGACTCTTCAGTCCCGGCAAGACTTCGATGATTTCGTTCAGCCGAGCCTTCGGGGCATTCATGCGAACATATTTCTTGTCCTCTGCCTGTTTTACGGCTTCAAAGCGGAATAGCATCTGCTGAAGAATCTGCTTTTTCTCTTCGTCGAGGTTTTTGTTGCCGATAAGCAGTGCCTCACTCTTCATTACCACCTCCACCTCGCGCAGGTTGTTGCTTACCAGAGTAGAGCCGCTGCTGACGATGTCGAAAATGGCGTCGGCAAGACCTATTCCCGGAGAAATCTCCACACTACCCGTGATTACGTGTATGTCTGCCTTTATGTTGTTCTCGTGCAGATAGCGGCGCAGAATGTGAGGGTAGGAGGTAGCTATCTTCTTACCATTGAACCACTCTACTCCCTGATAGTCCGTCTGCTTCGGTACAGCAAGGCTCAGACGGCATTTTGAGAAGCCCAGTCGCTGGATAATCTCAGCATCCTCGGCACGCTCAACAAACTCGTTTTCACCCACCACTCCGATGTCAGCCACACCGTTGGCAACACTCTGTGGAATGTCGTCGTCGCGTAGGTAGAGCACTTCCAGCGGGAAGTCGGGAGCCGTAACAAGGAGAGTTCTTTTCGAAGTACTTATCTTAATGTCAGCCTCTGCGAGGAGCGCCATTGTGTCTTCGTAGAGCCGACCCTTTGATTGAACAGCAATTCTAAGCATCTTTGTATATCAATAATTATTAAAAAACGTGGCAAAAATACGTATTTTTTGCCACATCTGCAAGAAATGTTGTAATTTTGTGCCGATTTTGAGAACTATATACATATATATCGTATGCTTATGCGCTTGTCTTGCTTCGTGTAAGGACAAACAGACGAGCGTGGTGACACCCTGGGGAGAGGTGCAGACAGACTCTGTGCCCGCTTCGGAAGACTTCACTATGACAGACATCGTCACCGGAGGCGAGATGATTCTTCTCACACTGTCGGGACCGGATACCTATTATGACTATCGAGGCAGAGGTATGGGAACCCAGTATCGTGTGGTTGAGAAGTTCGCCCAGTCTATCGGTGTATCCCTGCGTGTGGAGATATGCAAGGACACAGCTGAATTGCGCCGGAGGTTGGAAAACGGTGAAGGAGACCTCATGGCGATGGCTCCACCACATGTTGTAGAAGCACACGATCCCGAACTTGCCGAGTCCTATAAGGCGTGGTTCCGTCCCCAGATTGTTGACCAGGTACGACAGGAGGAGAAACGCCTTTTGTCATCGGCAGCAGTAACCCGTCGAGTATATGCTCCCTTCATGGATCGTTCCTCGGGTGTTATCTCACGCTACGACAATCTTTTCAAGAAATATGCCCCTGTAGCCCGCTGGGACTGGCGTCTTCTCGCTGCCCAGTGCTATCAGGAGAGTTGCTTCGATCCCAATGCCCGTTCCTGGGCAGGAGCTCGCGGGCTGATGCAGATAATGCCAGGTACAGCCTCGCATTTAGGATTGTCTATGGAACAGATACACGAACCCGAGGCTAACATCGCTGCCGCCGCGCGGTATATTGCCGAACTCAGCAATTCCTTCAGCGACATTCCCTCTTCTGAGCGTACCTATTATATCTTGGCAGCTTATAATGGTGGCGGATTTCATGTGCGCGATGCTATGGCACTAACCCGTAAGTATGGTAAGAACCCGTATAGGTGGGCGGATGTGTCCCACTTCCTCCTGCTGCTTCGCGATCCTAAGTACTATAATGACCCTGTAGTAAAGAATGGATATATGCGCTCCAACGAAACGTTCGACTACGTGGAACGCATACGCATCAGATATGCCCAATACCGGGGTGTTCCAGCCAGTTCACTTCCCAGCAGCGGCAGTTCTTCTACCCCCGTCCTGCCTCAGCCGGCAAAGAAGAAGCACCGCTTTCATGTATAGCGCTACTCCTGACGGCGTATATACACCATACCGATTTTGTGTCTCACACCTTTCTTGTTAAGTGACCTCAAGGTATATATTCCGTTTGGAATAGTTCTTATGTCGGCGGACTTGCCTAGATAGGGGCGAGTGGCAATCGATGTTCCCGTGAGACTCTCAAAGACTATGTAACTGGCATCCATCGTCGGTCCTTTTTCCGGCAGTTCCATCGTCTTGCCGTCGTTTCTCAGGAATGTCGTGGGTATTTCCATTTGACTATACCCTCTAAAGTCAGTCTCTTTCTTTTGCAATTGAGCCGATAGAGGATATTCATTACGGAGGAAATCGTAGATTCCCTGAACATTATCCAACAGGAACTTAGTGCGAAAGAGGCAGAAACCCATACCCTGCGACCTCAGGAAGTAGAGTTGTCGCTTCACCTCGTTGATGTTCCATCTCCCCTCCTTGGGGTCGAGGAAATATATGCCCAGCCCCGGAACGATGTCATGCCCGTAGTTGTTCTCCTGCCAGTTCAGTGCGAAAGGATAGAAGTTGTTTCCGCGGAAATACATCATTGGATAGAGTTGGTCCATTATTCCCGTTCTCAGCCACCCTTGGGCATCCTGACACACACGGTCGTAGGCGTTCCAGCCGTTCGAACTGTAGCGCCTCAGGTCTCCGTATTTGCCTATCGGCGAGCAGCTTAGTTTTATTCCTGGCTTTATGGACTTTACTCTTGTGTGTATTCGTCTTACTATGTTGGTGATGTTACCCCTTGCACGTTCCTTACTAATATTCAGGCGCCATGTCTCGGGATAGCGGATGTAGTCGAGGTGTATGCCGTCCACGTCGTAGTTGCGTGCTATCTCCGCACAGATGTCAGCCAGATATTCTGCCGTTTCCTCGCGTTCGGGGTTCATGTAGCCCTCGTCACCTATTTTCCTCAGCATCGACGGATGGCGCTTGCGTAGTTCTCGGCATCCTGCGCTGTTCCATTTCCCTGCGGGGATTGTCACCACCCATGCGTGTAGTTCCATTCCTCGCCGGTGTGCCTCGCTGATGGCGAAGCGCAGCGGGTCGTAACCCGTCGGAGCGCGTCCCACCCTTCCTGCTATACATCCGTCCCACGGTTCGTATCGTGAGGGGTAGATAACCGTTGCGCGCACCCTTGTCTGCAGCAGCACGGTGTTTATCCCCACCTTCTGCAACCGATCGAGCATGTCGGTGAGTTCGCGCTTTTGCCGCTCCTCTCCGGCTTGGGTCGAGGCATACGAGCGGGGCCAGTCGATACCGCCTATTGTTGTGAGCCATACGGCCCTTACGGGTTCCTTTTCGCGGGCATTCGAGAGAGTAAGAAACGAAGCCCAGAGAAAAAGAATTATTGCGATTCTTCTCATTTTTCTCAATTTTAGTGCAAAGTTAGCAATAAATTTACTAATTTTGCATCGGTTTTCGAAAAATAATATTCAACAGCAATGATTACATTTATTATCAGTATGGTTGCGTTGGTGCTGGGATACATGCTCTACGGACGTTTTGTGGAGCGCGTTTTCGGTCCCGACAATCGTGTGACACCAGCAGTTGCCAAGGCCGACGGTGTTGATTTTATGGTGCTTCCCACGTGGAAGATCTTTATGATTCAGTTCCTCAACATTGCCGGCACGGGTCCTATTTTCGGCGCCATAATGGGAGCCATGTACGGTCCTGCTGCATACCTCTGGATAGTCCTGGGCTGTATCTTTGCCGGTTCTGTTCACGATTATTTCTCCGGTATGCTGTCTATGCGTCACGACGGAGCCAACCAGCCCGAGATTATCGGCAGTTACCTGGGCAACACCACTAAGCAGATAATGCTGGTATTCACCGTTTTCCTGCTGATGATGGTGGGAGCGGTGTTTGTATTCAGTCCTGCCAAGATTCTTGGAGACATGTGGGAGCCCGCCGCCGTAGTTGAGAGTGCCGGACAGTACACCTTCTGGATTGTAGCCATCTTCGTCTATTACATCGTTGCCACGATGCTTCCCATCGACAAGATTATCGGAAAGATATATCCCCTGTTCGCCTTTTCGCTGCTCTTTATGGCTGCCGCCCTCACGGTGGTGCTGTTCCTTAAGTGGCCTTCCATTCCCGAAGTTTGGGAGGGCTTGAGTGTTGAGGCTCTGACTCCTAAGAACATCTTCCCGTGCCTCTTCATCACTATTGCCTGTGGTGCTATCAGCGGCTTCCACGCCACCCAGAGTCCGCTTATGGCGCGCTGCCTGAAGAGTGAGAAGATGGGACGTCCTATCTTCTACGGCGCTATGATTACTGAGGGTATTGTAGCACTTATCTGGGCTACCGTAGCCATGTATTTCTTCTACGACCAGCCCACACCCGGTTACCAGCTCATAGCCGGAGGACAGGATGTAGTTAAGGATGCCCCCTCTATCGTCAATGTTATATGTAACGACTGGCTCGGTGTATTCGGTGGCATCCTGGCGCTGCTGGGAGTAGTGGCAGCCCCCATTACCAGTGGCGATACAGCCCTGCGCTCATGCCGTCTGATTATTGCCGACTTCGTGAAACTCGAGCAGAAGTCTATCCGCAAGCGTCTGTATATCTGCATACCCCTCTTTGCCGCTGTCATAGTCCTGCTTGTCTGGCAGATGTCCGACAAGGAAGGCTTCGGCAAGCTGTGGAGTTGGTTCGGATGGAGCAACCAGACGCTCTCTGTCTTCATGCTGTGGGCAGTTACGGTTTATCTCGTGCGTCAGAAGAAGCCCTACATTATCACCCTCGTTCCCGCAGTCTTCATGACCATCGTGTGCACTACGTTCCTGCTTAGCGAGCAGGTGTTCAGCCTCGACCTCTCGGCGTCGCTCCTTATCGCAGCTGTGACGTGTGTTGTTTCCATCGTATGGTTCTGCCTTTGGCATCGCAAATATCAACAATCAATAAAATATTAGTCCTATGCTTAACATTGATTTCTATCGTCCCAACTACAATATGGACGTCACGGAGCTCGTCGACCGTCTTATCGACCTGTCGTTTGCCGAGGATATCGGCGACGGCGATCATACCACCCTTTGCTGCATACCCGAGGACGCCGAGGGCAAGAGCCGCCTGCTTATCAAGGAAGACGGAGTGCTCGCCGGCGTGGAGGTAGCCAAGGAGGTGTTCCGCCGCTTCGACCCTACCATGCAGGTAGAGGTGCTCATCGGTGACGGAGCCGAGGTAAAGAAGGGTGACGTGGCGATGATTGTAACAGGAAAGATCCGTTCACTGCTGCAGACCGAGCGCCTTATGCTTAACATCACGCAGCGCATGAGCGGAATAGCCACCATGACCCGCCGCTACGTCAAGAAGCTCGAAGGCACCAAGACCCGTGTGCTCGACACCCGTAAGACCACTCCAGGCATGCGAATGCTCGAGAAGGAGGCGGTGAAGATAGGCGGCGGCACAAACCACCGCATCGGACTCTTCGACATGATTCTGCTTAAGGATAACCACGTAGACTTCGCCGGAGGCATAGAGAACGCCATCACGCGCTGCCACGAGTATCTTAAGGCGAAAGGACTCGACCTGAAGATAGAGATTGAGGTGCGCACGTTCGACGAGATTCAGCGCGTGCTCAACTGCGGCGGGGTAGACCGCATCATGCTAGACAACTTCTCCGTCGAGGATACCCGCAAGGCGGTAGAGATGATTGGCGGAAAGTACGAGACCGAGTCGAGCGGCGGCATCACCTACGACACAATGCGTTCCTACGCCGAGTGCGGCGTTGACTTCATCTCCGTAGGAGCCCTCACCCATAGCGTCAAAGGACTTGACATGAGTTTCAAGGCATGCTGACAGCCATCATCCTTGCTGCCCAGATAGCCTTCTCCTCACCGGTTCATTTCCCCATATCGCTGGCGGGAAACTTCGGTGAGCCCCGTCCCAACCATTTCCACGGCGGCATCGACGTTCGCACCGAGATGGTTGAGGGCAAACCCATCTTTGTCGTTGCCGAGGGCTATGTCTCGCGCATCACCATTTCCAAGTACGGATTCGGAAACGCCCTCTACGTACAGCATCCCAACGGCACCACGAGCGTCTATTGCCATCTGCGCGGATTCGTTCCGGCGCTACGTCGGCTCGTCTCCCAGGAGCGCCGCCGCCAGCATCTGCCCGACGAGATAGACCGTGCACACAACCCCAGCGCGGAGCTTGACCTCCAGCTGCGTCCGACAGATTTCCCCGTGGCTCGCGGACAGCTCATCGCCATCAGCGGAAATACCGGCAGCAGCGTGGCGCCCCACCTGCACCTCGAAATCCACGACACTCGCTCGTGGGCTATGCTCGACCCCTTGAGGTTCGTAGGCTCATACCTCGTAGACAAGACACCGCCCCAGGCTCACGCCCTTATGGCTTATCCCCAGCCGGGCGAGGGTGTATTCAATGATTATGCCACTAACCAATATTTTGGTTTAGAACAGACGTTCACGGCGTGGGGCAGGGTAGGCTTCGGACTATGGGCAGACGACTACATGGACGACACCTACCACCACTACGGCATTCGCCACACCCGTCTGCTCGTTGACGGCGAGGTGGTCTTCGAGAGCGATGTCGACAGCATTCCCATGTACTGCAACCGTATGGTAAACTCGTGGGGCGACTACTATCACTACCTGCGTTCCCACGTGTGGTACATGAAGTCCTTTCTCGACCCCGGACTGTCTATGCCCTGCTTCAGAACCACTGCCGACAGGGGAATTGTCACCTTTAACGAGGAACGGCTCTATAACCTCACCTACGTCCTCACCGACGCCTACGGCAACTCCTCTACCTATTCGTTCAACGTACAGGGCAAGCGCAGCAGCATTCCCCGTGCCCCGAAGCGCAATTATGTAAATATGGCGCGCTGGAGCCGTCCGTTCCACTGTCAGCTGCCCGGAGCCCAACTCGTCATTCCTGGTGCCAACTTGCCTACCGACGTCGAGCTTACGCCCCGCATGACTCTTCGCGAGGGCGCCCTCTCTCACGCCTACACCTTCGCCGAGCGCTCCCTTCCGCTCTTCGCCGGAGCCTCCCTCTCGCTGCGCCTTAACCGCAAACCTGCCGACCCCTCGCGCCTGTGCCTTAAGTGCGGCACCCAGACAATTCCCGCCACCTACCGCGACGGATGGGTCAGCGCCACCATTAAAGACCTCGGACAGACCTATACCGTCGAGGTTGAAGAGAAGAAATAAAGAAGCCGCGAGGACAACATCCCCGCGGCTTTCTCATTCAATTTCCTAATCGTTTCTTTAGTACGCTTGCCTAAGCAAGAATC
>JAFTFC010000020.1 GCA_017449725.1 Prevotella sp.
GCTCTGTTTTCCGTCGCGCGGATGGAAGTCGGCGTAGAACACTGCCAGGTACGAACCGTCCTTGTCGAACACCTCGTAGGCTTTCACGTCGGGGTGGTAAACCGGTATGTCCTTGTTCTCCTTGAAGGTTATGCCGTAGAGGCGGTTAGCGAGTCCGAAGACTCCGTCTATCACCCTCGACAGTTCGAAGTAGGGGCGCAGCATCTCTGCATCGAGGTTGTACTTCCTAAGTTGCAGTTTGTGTGAATAGAAAGCAACATCCCACGGCTGCATTTTGTCCGGCACGTCTTTGCCCCCCTCCCTTGGGGAGGGGCTGGGGGTGGGCTTCCATTCCTTCTTTATCGCCTCCCTTTCTTTTATTGCCGTCGGCTTATATGCGTCGATGAGGCTGTAGAGCAGTTTATATACACTGCGGGTGTTCGAAGCCATGCGGTGCTTCAGCACGTAGTCGGCGTAGGTCTTATAGCCTAAGAGCTGGGCTATCTCGCGGCGCAGGTTCACCAGCCGCTGACAGATGGCGATGTTGTTCGACTTGTTATTATGCGTGCAGACGGTGTTGCGCGCCATGTACATCTTCTCGCGGAGGTCGCGCTGTGTGGAGTAGGTCATGAACGGACCGTAGGACGGAGAGTCCAGCGTGAACATCCATCCCTCCTTGCCGTTCTCCTTGGCGCACTGTGCTGCCGCCTCGCGTGCCGTTTCGGGCAGTCCGTCGAGCTGTCGCTCGTCGGTGATATGTAGTTTGAAGCGCTTATTCTCTTTAAGCAAGTTCTGCGAGAACTGCAGCGACAGCATCGAAGCCTCCTCGGTCAGTTGTCGCAGGCGTTCCTTTCCTGCTTCGTCGAGTAGTGCTCCGCTGCGTACGAATCCCTCGTACTCGTTGTCCAGCAGGCGTTTCTCCTCGGGTGATAGTCGGCGGTGGTGCAGATGCACCGCCTTCACCCGTTCGAATAGCTTCGGGTTCAGCCTTATGTCGTTAGCATGCTTCGTCAGTATCGGCTGCAGTTTCTCCGCCAGCGCGTCTATCTCGTCGTTAGTCTCGGCACTCATCAGGTTGTAGAACACCGACGACACGTTGTCCAGCAGGTCGTAGTATCCGTCCTTGTCCTCCTCGTCCAGTATGGTGTTGTCGAACGTAGGCTTGGCGGGGTTGTTCACCATTCGCTCTATCTGTTCGTTCTCGCGGCGTATGCCCTCCATGAAGGCCTCTTCATAGTCCTCCATTCTTATCTTGTCGAACGGCACCGTCTCGTGCGGCGTCTGGTATTTCTCAAAAAAGGGATTCTTTCTCATCTGCATTCAAAAATTATAACCCCTGACGGACCTCGGAAATTAGTCGTGACGAAAGTTGGCTGATTGTAGAACCTTCTTTAATCATACAATCCTTTAGTTCTATTCCTACACGCGAATTGGCAACAATACCTACCGATTCTACCGAAGACTTCTTTAATGTTTTGGCGACAATCAGCACCAGCTGTTGCAGCATTTCCTCTATTTTTACACTATCTGTTATCATAAGTCATATATAAGTTGTTCTATTCCTTTTGTGGTGCAGAAGCAGTACTGTATGTATTCCGCCACGGGATATTTTATCTGTTCTGCAAGTTTAATTAGATTTTCACGCTTCTTATAGTCCTTGCCGTATTTCTTTCTGTATGCCGAAAGCAGACTATCTACTCGTGAGTCAGCCACCGGTCCAATTACTATGTCGTAATCGTGCCTGAAAGGAGCTGGACCATCCTTATATCTGTTTTCCAGAACGAATAATGCCCAGTCGGCAGTTCGCGACTTGAACTCACATATCCGCAAGTCTGAAGGACATCTGTTAGGGTAAAACAAATATGGCGACACTTCGGGACTGCCAGTGGCTTCAATGGCGGTTGTGCGCTGCGCCATGAACACTGCCCGGCGGTAGTCACGGGTAAGATAGAATCCTCTGCCAAAGTCTTTGAAGTCTTTGCTCTGAGCCAGATCTATATGCGAGATGAGTTTATTACTTCCGTGATAAAGCTTCATAGGTTGCCCCCGTTGTTAGCACATACGCGCAAAAGGTCATTAACTATCTCGTCATTGCCAAGAGTCTGTTCAATATCTGCGAACTGCTGCAGAAATTCTATGCCTTTGAACGTCTGCAAGTAGTTGTATGCCTTATCTATAGGCATGCGGTTCTTTTCGGCAAAATGATATACCGCCGACATTATGAAAGTCATTTCGTCGGGATTGTACTCTTCTTGTCCTACTACCTTTATTTGTAGCGTAGAACCCATTTTGCCAAGTATAAATGATGCCACTTCAGGAGTGATAGGTGCTCCATGCTCAATCTTCGAAACGCGTGAACTTTTTAGTCCAATGCTTTTTCCGAGTTGTGCCTGAGTCAGTCCTCGTTTGATGCGCTCTTCACGTATCAAGCTCCCTAAACTTTTGTTTCCCGTTACATTCATTTGCATAACCTAATTAGATTTATTATGCAAAGGTAAATATAATTTTCCAAAATAGGAAACTTTTGGAGCAATATTTAACTATTATTGCTATTATTGCCTACTGTATAAAGAATCAACTGCAACTACACGAACCGTAGTTGCAGTTGATTCTTTATAAGGGTATTGCTACCTTTAGTGTCATAAATGACTATTCTTCCTCTTCCTCGTCAGCCCATTTGTCCTTCTTCGTGCCGAAGAGGTCTACGTCGTCGAGGATGTACTCACCCTTCTTGCTCAGCGGGTCCGTGATGGGGTCGCCGCTTTTGGGGAGTGATGTCGCCATAATTACCTGCGCTTCAATCTTTGTTAACTCCGTTGCCGGTTTATTATATTTCTTCATGTTTGTATTACTTATTAAGGTATTTCTTTCCGTTAATTATCACGATTCCCTTGTAGTTGCCCGAAACCTTCTGACCGTTGAGGTTGTAAGCACCTTCAATATTCAATTTTCCATTTTCAATTGAATTGATGCCTGTCGTCTCGTCGTCGATTACGAAGGGGAGGAACGCCTTGGCAGCAGAGTCTGTCCAGTCATTATCGTGGATGTAAGCCTTACCCTTCGGCAGAGTTACGCCGTTGGCAAGAGGTGCAAATCCTACCCATGAGCCGTTCTTACCCAGTACGTAGTATGTGCTGATGTAGTCCACACCGTCGATCTCGTAGTCACCAACGATAGAACCGTCAGATACTCTCAGGATATTGCCTGTTACGGCAGCCGGCTCAGAAGCAGCAACCTCGAGAGCGTAAGTATCTTCCTCTGCTGCGATAACCACCGGAGTTCCCTTCGGAGCCTCGTCGATTTCTACAAGAGTAATCTTGTCGTCAGCGTTAGTCACCTTGTAAGCCGTTACGCCTGTAGAGCTTGCGAAGTCAGTATGCTTAACTGTTACGTATGTAGCGTACTTCGCGTTGGTAACCTTAGTGCCGGGAGCGAGAGTGATTGTAGCTGATGTAAACTTTGTATATCCGTTACCAGAATTCCTAGATAATGTAAATTCTTCAGCAACCCCTGTCCATTTCTTTGTTGAATAGTTGAATGTACCAACGTCAGCCGTGGGAGCCTTGTCAGAACTTGAAGTTCCTGCGAAAGTAACTTCTGTCATTACATATCCAGTTGGCGCTGTGAAAGAAAGGGCAGAGCCGTTGTAGATACGAATATCGTCAGACTTAATATACATGCTGGAGGCTTTCTTGTAAACGAGAGAAACGCCATCCATGGTTCCTTCATAATCTTTTAAATTTGCTCTACTTAAAGCTCCTGCATCAGCAGCAACACCAAACAAAGCGGACCAGTTCGTGATTTCAACTTCTTCTGGTTGCGTATATTCATTTACTGTAATTACCTGTGTTGCCGTCTTTGTAACAGCATTTTCGGTGTAACTAATAGTGACTTCTGTGTCGCTCGTTGTCAGAGCACCAGCGGGACTCCAAGTGCAAGAAGCAGTTACATCGTCAGAAGACGCATCTGAATAGGTTGCAGTAACAACCATTCCTGTAGCATCGA
>JAFTFC010000160.1 GCA_017449725.1 Prevotella sp.
AAACCTCAAAGATGAAGAGGGACCATATACTTATAATCCGGTTCTCAGCCCTTGGCGATGTTGCCATGCTGGTGCCTGTAGTTGCTGCGCTGGCAAAGCAGTATCCCAATGTTCGCATCACTGTTCTCAGCCGTCCGTTTGCCCGTCCGCTCTTCGAGGCATTGGCACCGAACGTCGGGTTTATGGGTGCTGACATAAAGAACGAGTACCACGGCATCAGAGGATTGAACTCCCTATACCGCCGCCTCACCGCCAAGCAGTTCACCGCCATTGCCGACATGCACAACGTGCTGCGGTCGGAATTCCTGCGCCTGAGGTTCAATATGGGTCGTTACAAAGTGGCACACATCAACAAGCACCGTCAGGGAAAGCGACAGCTCATCTCGGCAACCAACCGCCGCATGGTGCAGCAGCCCACTTCTTTCCGTAACTATGCCGACGTCCTGGCTAAGCTCGGTTATCCAATCACCCTCGATACCACTTGGAAGTTAGAACCTTCACATGAAGACAATAATTCTTCACCCTTCACTCTTCACTCTTCACTCAACATCGGCATCGCACCCTTTGCCGCCCATGAGGGCAAGATTTATCCGCTACCGCTGATGGAGCGTGTAATAGAGTTACTCGTTGAGCGCCACCCCGACTGCCAAATATTTCTCTTTGGAGGAGGGCAGCGCGAAGTTAGTCAGATTAACGAGTGGTGCAACAAGTATAAGAATTGTACAAGCGTGCCCGCGCGCGCGAAAGGACTCAAGGAAGAGCTGGGACTGATGAGCCAGCTCGATGCTATGGTTTCCATGGACAGTGCCAATATGCATCTTGCCTCCATAGTAGGAACCCCGGTGGTTAGCATCTGGGGAGCCACCCACCCCTATGCCGGCTTTATGGGCTGGGGACAGAGCGAAGGATTTGCTGTTCAACTCGACATGGACTGCCGCCCATGCAGTGTCTTCGGCAACAAGCCATGCCTGCGCGGTGACTATGCATGTCTTAAGAACATCCCGCCCGAACAAATTGTCGAACGAGTGGAGATGCTTAAGAGGCAATAAATAATTGCAGAAGGATCGTTTTTGTTTAAAAAAACGGTCTTTTTGCTGAAATAATTTTGCCAAAAGTAACAATTGTTTTAATTTTGTAGCGCCTAATCAATAAAAAAGTAATAGTAAAAAAGGGTAAAAAGGAAACAAATCAAATATTCAAAATAAGTAAGGTTATGATGAAGAAATTATTGATGATTCTGACGTTGATGACAGGTTCTTTGTCGACTTATGCCGAGAACTATCCCTATCTGACATTCGTGCAGTCCGACGGAACTAAGATTTCGGTAAACGCTTCGTCGTTGACGATATCTGTGTCAGGTACTACACTGACGGCAGGCTCGCAATCGTTCACCCTCTCTAATCTGAGTAAGATGTATTTCTCAACCACCGATGAGACAAACTCAACAGGCATTGAGGCACTACAGAACTCTGGACTGACGGATGACGAAGCCGAGTACTACGACCTGAACGGTCGTCAGGTTACGAGGAACATGATGCACAAAGGGGTGTATATAGTAAAAAGCAAGAACGGAACATATAAACTTACTGTAAAATGAAGAAACTAATAGTTATTTTCTCCGCACTGATGGCTACAGCCATGCAGAGCCATGCTATCGATAATAATACCGTAGAGATAGTGTACAACGGCAGCACAGCCACTGTCGCCGTTGCCAATAATATAAGCAGTTACGTAACCATAAGCAGCGGAACGTCGTCGAACGTCGTTATCGTGCAGAACTCCAGTTTTGCCGGTATCGACGCCACCGATACCAATACCAGCGGCGAGATAACCTACATCCTTAGCGGTTCGTCGTCGGCAGGTTCGTTCCAGCTGACTGGTTCTTACAAGTGTACCATCTCTCTGGCGGGTCTTACCCTTACCAACGGCAGCGGTCCGGCACTTAATATCCAAGACGGCAAGCGCATTAAGCTGAGTGCCAAGAAAGAGACCACTAATACTATTGCGGGCGCGGGTAGCACAACCTATAACGGCGCTATTTTCTGCAAGGGACATCTCGAGATTCAGGGTAATGGAACACTTAATGTCTCCAGCACTGGTAATCATGCCATCAAGGCTAAGGAGTATGTGCAGATAAAGAACCTTACTCTTAACATCACGTCGGCTGCCAAGGACGGCATTAACTGTCAGGAGTATTTCTGGATGAAGAGCGGCACAGTAACCATAAGCGGTGTCGCCAGCGACGGCATTGATGTCACCAAGGACGCCAGCTCCACAGCTACGGGCGAGATAGCAGCCACCTCTACCGTTGAAGCCCACGAAGACGAGAACAGCGGTAACTTCTATCTGGACGACGGCACGCTGACAATCAGTCTTGCCAGCGGCAATACCTCTGGCAGTCTTATTGCTGCCGAAGGTGCAAAGCAGTTTAACGGTGGCACCTACAACGGCACCAGCTACGGCACAGGAATCGAAGAAATTGAGAATGGAGAAACAAAGTTCGGCGCCCACGGGGAAAGCCAATTGAGAATTGAGAAACAAGGTTCGGCGCCCACGGGGAAAGCCAATTATGATTACTATAACCTCCAGGGTCAGCGCGTAGATAGTGACTATCGTGGCGTTGTAGTAATTAAAGGTAAAAAGGTAAAAAAGTAAAAGGGTAAAAAAAAGAAGTAATATGAAGAAGGTAGCAACGATTGTCGTGGGACTGCTCACGACACTGGCAGCGGCTGCCCAGACGCTGAATGTCACCGTAGGCAGTGTGACATATCAGTTCCCGGCGGCTCAGACCGGCGACATGACATATAGCGGCGGAACCTCTCTTACCATCATGGGTAAGACGTTCGCCCTCAGCGACATCAGCAGCATGTCGGTAGACAACACGGAAGTTACCAACAATTTGGTAGCAATAGCCTACAACGGCACTTCGGCAACAGTAACAGTAGCCGGTAACATCGCCCAGTATGTCGAACCCACCGTCAGCGGTGCCTACGTCTCGATTGCCCAGAGCAACACCGACGCCGTAGACAACGACGAAATAACCTATCAGCTCAGCGGCACCTCCACCGATGGACAGTTTGACCTCTCGGGCTCTTACAAATGTACTGTCTCGCTGGCAGGCGTAAACCTCACCTGCGCAACGGGTTCTGCCATTAACATCACCAACAAGAAGCGTATTCAGATAAGTGCGAAGAACGGAACGACGAACACGCTGACCGACTGCTCGGGCGGTTCACAGAAGGGATGTATCTACAGCAAGGGACAGATACAGCTTCAAGGTAACGGAACGCTCACCGTTGTGGGCAAGACCAAGCACGCCATCAAGAGCGGCGACTATATCGCCGTGAAGAACCTCACACTGAACGTTACTGGTGCCGTAGGCGACGGTATCAGCAGCAATAAGTACTTCCTTATGGAGAGCGGAACGGTGACCATTAGCGGAGTGAGCGACGACGGCATACAGTGCGACCTGGAGACAGACGACGCTCAAACTGCCGAGACCACCAACCACGAGGATGAGAATTCCGGAAATGTATATCTTGAGGGCGGTACGCTGACCGTTACCGTGACGGGTCAGGCAACCAAGGGTGTCAAGTCTGCCGGCGCCATGAAGATTAGTGGCGGTACTATCAAGGTGACAACCTCGGGCAACGGTTATTACGACAGCACGGAGCGCGACGCCAAGGGCTGTGCAGGACTTAAGAGCGACGGTGCGATGACCATCAGTGGCGGCACCATCACCCTTACCTCGTCGGGCACCGGCGGCAAGTGCATCAAGTGCGACGGAGCACTGACCATCAGCGGCGGCACCATCAATGCCACCTCTACCGGCAGCAACTACAAGTACAGCAGTTACTACACAGCATCTGCCAAGGCTATCAAGTCCGACGGAGCACTCGTTATCACCAACGGCACCATTGTCGCCAAGGCTTCCAGCCATGAGGCGATAGAGTCTAAGAGCACCATAACCATCAGCGGCGGCGATATCTATGCACAGAGCAGTGACGATGCCATAAACAGCGCTTCGACATTTACTATCAGCGGCGGCAAGGTGATGGGCTACTCCACCGGTAACGACGGTCTCGATGCCAACGGCAACTTCATAATCGAGGGCGGTGTGGTATACGCCATCGGCGCCAGGTCTCCCGAAATGGCTATCGACGCCAATACCGAGGGCGGATACAAACTGACCGTCAAGGGCGGTATCATCTTCACCTGCGGTCCGCTGGAGGGAGGTTCTACCCTGACTCAGGCGTGCTACTCGACAACGTCGATCAATAAGAACGTGTGGTACTCTCTTACCAACGGCAGCGAGACCTACTGCTTCAAGACCCCGTCGAGCCTCAGTGTCAGCACCCTCGTGGTATCGGCTTCGTCGAAACCTACCGTGAAGAGCGGAGTTACCGTCAGCGGCGGCACGACTATGATGAACGGAATGGGATACGCCTCGGCTACCGTCAGCGGCGGCTCCGAAGTAAGCCTCTCGTCGTATAGCAGCGGCGGTGGAGGCGGAGGCGGTGGCGGTGGCGGCCACGGTCCCTGGTGGTAATCATTGAACATTGAACATTGAATATTGACAAACACCTATCAGCGATGAACGATATTCTGACGACATTCGCTCCTATCTCGCTCGACGAGATGAGCGGTGTGAAACTGATGAACCGTACGGACACTAAGTTCGTAACCAATACGGCGAAACTGCACCAGTTGCTCATGCTGGCGCAGCAGGACTACTATGTGCAGGAGATTTCGGGCGAGCGCAACTTGGAGTACGACACAACCTACTTCGACACCATGTCGTTCGATATGTACAACCAGCACCAGTGGGGACACACCAATCGTCAGAAAATCCGCTTCCGCACCTATTGCATCTCGGGATTGCAGTTCATGGAGGTGAAAACCAAGAACAACCACGGACGCACTAAGAAGAAGCGCATCGAGGTGGGTGACATGGATCTTAAGGACGAGGCTAAGCGGCTCTTCCTCGGCAGGCACCTCCGCTATGGTGTCGACACGCTGCAGCCCGCACTGAACAACCACTTCTCACGCATCACGCTGGTTAACAAAGCCAAGACCGAGCGCCTTACCATCGACTCGGGTCTGAGGTTCCGCAACCTGCTGAACAACGAGGAGAAGGACATGGGCAATCTGGTGGTTATCGAACTGAAGCGCGACGGACTGCAGCCCTCGCCGGTACTCGAAATGCTCCGTCAGCTGCGCATTCAGCCTCACGG
>JAFTFC010000161.1 GCA_017449725.1 Prevotella sp.
ATAGCACAGAACCCAACCCACAAGAGCCCGCTGTCGGATGTACTTATCCGTAGTGTGCTTATAGATAAAGAGCAGCGCACGGAACTTCCTCACGTCCCAGTTGTCAAGTCCCGACAGGGTTATAGCCGATACAATAATCTGTGCATCGATAATGTCGACTGTTGGTGACAGGACAAGTTCCTGAAAGGCATGCTGTTCGTCCTCGTGCCATCTCGACATTGTGAAAATACGGCAGAACAGTTTCGACATAAAGTCGTGATGACTGCCATACAAAGAACGTTTCTTCTGCTCTCTCGTCTCTTCGGGTTCCAACGACAGCATAGCAACCTCAGAAACATAGTCCTCGAGATGGCGACGTATATCGCGCACCGACAGACGCTCTATGGAATGGGCTGTCAGAACAGCCTTGCGATCTATGTCTTCTGCATTGAGGATATACTTGCTGTGCATCTGCACCAGCAACCTACTCAACCGCTCCAAAATCTTCTCATACTGTATCTCGCGCTGGGGGTCTTCAAAACCCTTGCGCCAATAGTCGAGCAGCAACTGGTAGTCGTTGGTGATATTGTCGAGAACGACTCTTTCTTCGGGAAACGACCACGTGTCACCCATATCACGCAGTATGCCTATAGTAGAGCGTATGTTGTGACGCATAATCTCGTTATAAGCCCGATCGAAGTAATCTTTAAATCCTACTATCATCGCTTCGTTTTTTCTGGCAGTATGCTTCAGCCCTTTCGATGTCTTTCTGTCGCGGAGCCTCCACCTTTTTATATTTTATGTCAGGCAATGCAGCAATGGTCTTAGCATCAGCCTTCATGTTTTTCATTATCAATTCAGCGTAGTGTTTTACTCCGTTTTTATTTATCTCTTCCACTGCGCGGTTGTATCCCTCGATGAACACCTCAATCTGTTTCTGGCGGTTACCGTCGAGGATGTTTCCGCGGAACGCAACCACTCCCATCTGGAAATCCATCTTCGAAGACTCGGCAATAACAGCATTTTTGAACAGGCGTGCCGTAGTTGCCTGTGGTTCAGCAAAGAAGAGAGCGTCGAGTTCGTTGTTCTGTAGCATTTGCAGGCGTATATTGGGGTCATTCACCTGTATGCAGAGCACAAAGTCCTTGTTCAGCTTGGCGCTGTCGGCAATAATCTCCAACAGCATGTCTACGGCAGAATGACGAGTCATTGCCACCATTTTGTCTGCCATCTGTTTGGCAGTCTTGATTCTCGACTTGCGATTGCCTATCAGTTGCCACTGGAGGTTTGTCGACGTGACATAGCGCAGGGGGATGCCGTCGCCTTTCATGAAGGCACAGCGTACCAAGTCGGTCACAGTACCCTCTACCCTGCCCTTGCGCAGCGCTGCCTCGCTGTCGAGTTGTGAAGAATAGTATTTCAGGCGTATATCTGCCTTTGCCGTATCGAAGAACATCTCCTCCTTGGCGACATATAGCGGCAGACAGTCGAGCGACGGTGTCACACCTATCTTAAGTGCGGCAGAGTCCTCGCGTGCCAAGCGGGCACGTTCCTCGCGCGAAATTCGCTGCTGTTCTTCATAACTCCTGCCGCAGCCTAAGGCAAGCGACAGGGTTATGATGATGTAAACAAAAAAGTATTTTCTCATTCTTTATTGATGTTGCTCGCGAAGCAGGTCGTTGACAGTCTTCACGGGGTTGAAGGTTCCGAGAGGAACCTCCACGAAGATTGTCGACCAGTCGCTCATGGCTCCATTCCAGAGTCCGGGAAGTTCGAGAGCCTTGAGTTCCTTACCACTCTTACTCTTTGATGAAATGAAGCCTGTAGTCTTGTCAACATATGCGGGCAGGTCGAAATGCTCGCCCTTGTAGTTCTTAACGGCACATACGAGGTCTACGGGGTTGAAGTGTGTTCCCTCGGTGAACATGCGCATGTACTCTGTATTTGACTTATCTATTTGGCTCGACTCAAGAATCTGCAGCGAGACAGTGCCGTCCTGGTTGTAGGTAAGGAACGGACCACCACCGGGCTCGCCGACGTTCTTCACTACTCCACAGACACGCATAGGACGGTTCAGTTTGCCGATGAGGTATGCCTTCAGTTCTGCATCGCCAAGTGTTGCTGCTTTGGCGCTGCGGCAGCAGAGGTCTTTCTCCACGAAGAGCAAAATCTCGTCGAGTTTCTCGCGGCTCACTTCGCCCTCGAGTTCACGAAGATAGGCAAAAGCCTTCTGCTGTAATGTCACCAGCACACCGGCAATAACCTGCTTGTATTCCACTGTCTCGGGTTTCAGACGGTCGGGCACAACGTTATCGATGTTCTTAATGAAGATAACGTCGGCGTTGATGTCGTTGAGGTTCTGTATCAGTGCTCCGTGACCACCTGGGCGGAACAGCAGCGAACCATCGGAGTTGCGGAACGGAGTATTGTCGGGATTGGCGGCGATGGTGTCTGTCGACGGTTTCTGCTCTGAGAAAGAAATGTCGTAGCGGATGCCGTATTTCTTGGCGAAGCCGTCAGCCTTCTCTGCCACCTTCTGCTTGAAGAAGTCCATGTGTTCGTGCGACACCGTGAAGTGCACGTTAGCCTCACCCTTTGATGCAGCATAGAGTGCTCCCTCCACGAGGTGTTCCTCCATCGGGGTGCGTGCCCCCTCTGGATAGTTATGGAAGAGCAGCATGCCCTTAGGCAGTTGTCCATAGTTCAGACCTTCTGCGCTGAGCATATTCTTAGCCACAGCCTTGTACTTTCCATCGGCAATGAGTTCTTTTACTCCCTTGCCCTCGTTCTTTTTGCACACCTCGTCGAGTGCGGTGAAGAAAGCGAAACTCTCTATGTGTGCGAAATATATCTTCTCGAAGTCTGTCGTAGGCACATCGTAGTCTGCATCCACAAATGCGAACATATCCTTGAACATACGGCTTGCAGCACCGCTGGCAGGAACGAACTTCACTACGCGGCGTCCCTCAGCCTTATAATCGTCCCAAGCCTTAACCAGAGTCTTGCGCTCTGCCTCGCCTGGAGCCACGATACCGTTACCGATACTTGCCGCTGCTTCGAGTTTAAGGAATGGAAAACCTGTCTTGAATTCTTCTAACTGACTTTTGACCTGCTCCTCAGAAATACCCTTCTGAGCGAGTTGCTGTAAATCTTGTTGTGATAGCATAGATTGAATTTTTTATAAGGGGTTAACTATTGTTTATTCGTATTTCCGTGCAAAGATAGCAAGTTTTTTTCTTTTTGACGAATTTTTTATTTTTAATTTTTCTTTTTTCATTTATAAATGTTACTTTTGCAGACAAAATGGAAGAACTACTGATAACTACGACTGAAGAAGGTGCCAAGACTCAAGAGTTGCTACACCAGCTTTTCGACCTGCTGGGAGAAGCGCTCACCGATGAAGACAAGCGGGTTTTGGAACAACTTCTCAAAGAACGCATAGAGAGTGGCGAACTACATCGCAATGCTTTCGGACTGAACCCCGTGATAATGGGGCTCCAGACGGCTATTATTGCCGTACAGGAAGAAGGAATGGGACGCGACGGAGTGATGGCAATAATGATGTACAGCATAGGTCACACTGACGACAGCGATGAAAACGTAAACCGAATAATCAGCGGACTGCATCGCATACAGGAACTCTACAAGAAGAATCCAGTAATAGAAAGCGAGAATTTCCGCAACCTCCTGCTTTCCTTTGCTGAGGACATGAGGGTGATACTCATAATGATTGCCGACAGGGTGAACCTGATGCGCGAAATACGCGATACTCCCAACAAAGAGGCACAGCACCGCGTCTCCGAAGAGGCAAGTTATCTATACGCCCCGCTGGCACACAAACTGGGTCTCTACAAACTGAAGAGCGAACTGGAAGACCTGTCGCTGAAATATCTGGAACACGATGCCTACTACATGATACGTTCCAAACTCAACGAGACAAAGAAGAGCCGCGACGCATATATTGAGAAATTCATCAAGCCAGTGGAGCAACGACTCAGCGAGGCAGGACTGCACTTCCACATGAAAGGCAGGACGAAGAGCATTCATAGCATCTGGCAGAAGATGAAGAAACAGCAATGCGGTTTCGAGGGAATCTACGACCTCTTTGCTATCCGTATCATTATAGAGGTACCGGGCACAAAGGACGAACTCCGCGAACTGCGCACTCTGGAACACGCCCAGTGCTGGCAGGCATACTCAATCGTCACCGATATGTATCAGCCCAACCCCAAGCGCCTGCGCGACTGGCTGTCGGTGCCTAAGAGCAACGGCTACGAGAGTCTGCACATCACCGTGCTTGGACCAGAGCAGAAATGGGTAGAGGTACAGATACGTACAGAACGCATGGACGAGATTGCAGAACGCGGACTTGCCGCACACTGGCGCTACAAGGGAGTGAAGAGCGAATCGTCGATGGACGAGTGGCTCGGAAGTATACGTGCAGCACTCGAGGCTGGCGACGGCATACAGATGATGAACGACTTCCGCATGGATCTGTACGAGGACGAAGTGTATGTGTTCACACCAAAGGGAGAACTAAAGAAATTCCCGCGCGGTGCAACAGTACTCGATTTCGCCTACCACATACATAGCAATATCGGCAGCAAGTGCACGGGAGCCCGCATCAACGGCAAGGTGGTGAGCTTCCGCTACGAACTCAGCAGTGGAGACCAGGTGGAGATAATGACGTCGAGCAACCAGACGCCCAAGCAGGATTGGCTGAACATAGTGAAGACGAGCCGCGCCAAGTCGAAGATTCGTCTCGCACTGAAGGAGGCACAGGTGAAGGATGCTGTCTTCGCAAAAGAGATGCTCGAGCGCAGGATGAAGAACCGTAAGATAGAGATGGAAGAGACGGTGATGAACCTGCTGATAAAGAAACTCGGATTCAAGGAGGCTCGTGACTTCTACCGCCAGTTGGCAGACGGCTCTCTCGACCCTAACAGCGTGATAGAGCGTTATCAGGAACTGCAGGAGGCACAACATCTGCCTGCTGCCGAACAGCGCCACGAGGTGCGCTCTGCCGAGGAGTTCGTGCTACAGGATAGTCCTGAGGAACGCCTCTCCTACTCCAACGACGATGTTCTCGTGATAGACAAGAACCTCAAGGGAGTGGACTACCAGTTGGCGCGCTGCTGCCATCCCATCTATGGCGACAATGTCTTCGGATTCGTTACCATCAACGGAGGCATCAAGATTCACCGCACCGACTGCCCCAATGCCCCAGAGTTGCGCCGTCGTTTCGGCTACCGCATAGTCAAGGCTAAGTGGAGCGGCAAGGGAACGTCGCAGTATTCGGTAACCCTGCGGGTCATTGGCAACGACGACATTGGTATTGTAAACAACATCACCAGCATAATCTCCAAGGAAGAGAAGATAATGATGCGCAGCATCAACATCGACTCCAACGACGGACTGTTCAGCGGCAACCTTGTGGTTAACGTTGAGGACACCACCCGTATAGAGGCTCTGATAAAGAAGCTCCGTACGGTGAAGGGAGTGAAGCAAGTGATGAGAATATAAACGAAGAACCGCTACACAACTCAGCCTTGTTCGCTGAAGTAGCGGTCAATAATACCTATTCCTTTCTCGGTACAGAATCCGCGCATAAGCACTATGGTGAAGTTGCGCAGTATCTCGTTGATATGATACTGGCGATACCCTCGATTTTCCAACACGGTGTTCAC
>JAFTFC010000162.1 GCA_017449725.1 Prevotella sp.
ATACGACTCCGTAGTGTGCTGCGTGGGTGCGTTGTGCTAACCTCGAAAGCACACTTTTCGGGTGTAATATATTCCTGCGTGGGTGTTTGCTCTGTCTGTTTTCCAGTATGGCTGTGGTAGGCCACGAAGTAAAGCAGACGGAAGTTAAGCACCCACGTTTTTTGTATGTAGTTAGTAAATGTGAAAGTTGTCCGATTTGGGGTGTTTGGCGGACCTTGGCTGTAATAATACAGCATAAGTCAAATGCCTTACAAAGGAATAGATTTGTTTTGTGGAATTGGTGGTTTTAGGCTTGCAATGGAGGATGCAGGCGTGAAATGTGTGTTCTCTTCTGATAATGACAAGTTCGCTCAAGAAACATATTTTGCAAACTTCGGTGAAGTTCCACGAGGTGACATCAAGAAAATTGAAGCAAAGGATATCCCCAAATTCGATATTCTAGCTGCAGGTTTCCCATGTCAACCATTCAGTTATGCCGGTGAGAAGCAAGGCTTTAATGATGAAATTAGAGGCACCCTTTTCTTTGATATTTGCAGAATACTCGAATATCACAAACCACCTATGGTGTTCCTAGAGAATGTGAAGGGCTTGAAGTCACATGAAGAGGGTAAAACGTTAAATACTATATTGGAGAAATTGATAGAATTGGGTTACTTCCCTCACTGGACAATATTGTCATCTTTGGATTTTGGTCTGCCGCAAAAACGAGAAAGATGGTATTGCGTCGCTTTTAGAAAAGATATACCATTTGAGTGGCCAAAACCTATAGGCGGGCATCCTGTTTTACGAGATATTGTAAACTTAGACGACGACAACCCGTCTCTTCGACTTCCTCAATTTGAATTAGATAGGATAGATTATCACTTTTCTGTTGCAAAACCTGGAGACAGAGTTAAGCACGATAACTCTAAGTATGAACCACATACAAAGAAGGGCAAATATGGCATCTATTCATTCCAAAAGCCAGACGGGTCGTTGCGTTTTCATGTAGGTGATGCAGCGAAGACACAAATACAAGAAGCGTTCTATTCTTGTTTAGACACGTATGCATCAACCATTATTGCCAACCGAACTCCCAAACTATGGGATATTCGCAGGAAGCTATCAGTTCTTGAAGCACAGCGATTGCAAGGATTCCCAGATGATTTCAAATTCCCCGTTTCTGATGCGCAGGCCTATCATCAGTTAGGAAACTCGGTCAGCGTACCAATAATCAAGTTGATTATGAAAGAAATGATTAGAACTTACGATAAAAACAAATGATTATGAAGTACTTTTCTTCAGAAACCGTTGCTAATGCATATAAGAACTTTCAAGGAACTGTGACGAACAAATCATGGGGTGTTCTTGCAATTATGAGTCAGTTAGATAGTATGATAGTTCCTGGTCGAACTTATACTATCAATTGTTGTAGTCTTTCGACATATATCGAAAAGCTCTTTTGCTTAGGCAGTAAAAAGAGTTATATTGACAATGGCAAGGAGTGGTATGTTAAGTTTTCGACCCAATGGAGCGACTTTTTTGACAAGCAGGGTCAAACAATTCCCAACATCTTTGACATAATAGTATGGGCATATCGTTCTACACCATTTCCAGATAATATAACTAACGAGCAACTAATAGCAAAATTTTCAGAAGATTTCCATCTAAGTATTTCTGACATAAATAACACCTTCTATAAGGAAGGTAAGGCTATTAATTATAGTAATTCCTTAGAACCCGACAGTATTATTTTAAATAAAATATCTGGAAAATTGGGTACAACTCTGAGTAAGAACATTACAGCAGAAGGAAGGTCTGTTACTGCTTCACCCGGTGAGTTAAGTAGAGGCCCATTTATTCAGCCGCTATATGCCGCACTTGAGACAGCGGACTATATTCTTGTCAGTCAAACAAACTTCGATGAGCTATATCCATTAGGACATATTCCCAACAACCCATCAAACAATGGAATGTCTTTTGAGCAGAAAATCTTCTTTGGCACCCCTGGCTCGGGCAAGTCTTGGACAATCAAGGAAACATACGAAAAGGATGAGACGAAAGTAGTGCGCACCACCTTCCACCCAGATACAGACTACGCTCAGTTTGTGGGCTGTTACAAGCCAAAGACATACGGCGACGGTGATGAAAAGAAGATAAGTTATGAGTTCACACCTCAGGCGTTCACGGAGGCTTACGTTAAGGCGTGGAGCGATTTGGAGAATCCGTACTATCTGATTATCGAGGAAATCAATCGTGGCAACTGCGCACAGATATTTGGCGACTTGTTCCAATTGCTGGATAGAAACAAGGATGGTTATTCTGAGTATCCTATCAAGGCTGACCACGACTTGAGGGAGTATCTGGAGCTGCATCTGCCTGAGGACAACGAGGGCATCAAGGACGGCAAGCTCTGTCTGCCTCCCAACCTGAGCATCATCGCCTCGATGAACACCAGCGACCAGAGCCTGTTCCCTATGGACTCGGCATTCAAGCGTCGCTGGAGTTGGGAATACGTGCCTATTGACTATAATAATAAGGTGTCTGCCCTGTTCAAGATAAACATCGATGGTGTGCCAGAGGATTGGCATGAGTTCCTGAAAACCGTCAACGAAAAGATAAAGAAGGTGACTTCATCGGAGGATAAGCAGATGGGAAACTTTTTCATCAAGCAGAGTGTCGATGAGAAGGAGTTTTGCGACAAGGTGATGTTCTATCTCTGGAGCGAGGTGGGTAAGGACAACTATCAGACGAGCGATGCCATCTTCAAGTATTACGCTGGAGCGGAGAAGGAACCCAAGGAATTCTCGTTCAACGAACTTTATAACTTGAAACAGCGTACGGACATACTGAAGGGATTTATTCGTTACATCAAGGAGTCGGAGGCATGAAGATTTTCTTTGAGGAATATGTCTACAAGTGGGATGACGTGAAGGATTTCCTTCACGACCACTACGTGATGTACCTCAAAGACGGCAAGGTAAGCATTCCCTATGTGGGCTATTACTACTCGAAGAAGGCTGAGGACTCGGTATTTATTCTGCCCAAGGTATTCATCAATATCACAGCGGACAAGCAGGAACGGGCCTTTGGCGTGTTGGACCCGAAGGAGATTATCGACACGAAGAACCCTGATAACCCGCTGCTGAAATCGCAGTACTTCAACGAGGTCTTCAATCTTTCCACCTGGATTTATCGTGCCATAGCCCGCTATCAGGAACGGCACAGTCCTGAGAACATCACGGAGTCGGTTGAGGTGCAGAATGTGGAATCGACCAAGGGCGACAACAGCGAGACGTGGATAAACATCATTCTGGAACTGATTCGATTTAACAATGAGCACAGAAATCTCTTCACCTACATAGCCCGCATCAACTCGCAGGGGCACAACAAGATAAACTGGCAGAAGACCATCAGTAAAGTGCAGCCAGTATTGCAGGATGACATGCCTGTGTATATGCAATTCAGGAACAAGTCGAAGACCATCAACTACGACGAGGAGCTGATAGTGCTCTTCTTCTCGGTGCTCGACTATCTGCACGACAAGTACCACTTCCGTATTCTTCGTAACGTACACTACGAGACGTACCCGAAGGAGGTAGAGAAACTGATAACGTCGGGCAAAGGGACGAGGTTATTGAGGAACATTCGCAGAAAGTATTTCAAAGACGAACTGGTTAAGCTGTGGCATCTACTGAACGTCTTCTTCAAGAAAGCTGAGAAGATGCAGAGCAAAAGTTTCCGCGAAGAATCCCTGATGGTGAGGAACTTCAATATGGTGTTTGAAGACATGATTGACTCGTTAATCAGCGACGATACCAAGGAGAAGCATGAGCAACTGAAAGACCAGCCCGACGGAAAGATAGTAGACCACATCTACCACTACGGCTCACTGGTGCGCGAGGACGACATCTATTATATTGGCGACAGCAAATACTATAAGGAGGGGAACGACCCAAGCGTGAACTCCATCTACAAGCAGTTCACCTACGCAAAGAACGTCATCCAGATGAATATGGATGTCACATCGCCCGGAGCAGGGATTGGCCGCACGAACTACTACGACGAGGTGACAGAGGGCTACAACATCACTCCTAACTTCTTCATCCGAGGCATGGTGAAACCGCAGCACCTTAATTATACAGAAACTGAGTTGGAGCAGGTGCTCGACAAAGATAAGAAACCTGATGTAGAACGCCGCAGACATCATCAGAACAGGCTCTTTGACAGGGACACGCTCTTTGTCATGAAGTATAGCATCAACTTTCTGTTCGTGCTCTCAGCATACGCATCGGGCAGAGTGGATGAGGCATACAGGAACCGCATCAGGGAAAAGTTCAGACAGAATCTGATAGACGAACTGAAACACAAATATCATTTCTATCTGTTACAGTCGAAAACTGATAGGCAGGAGGCTATCAACAAGCACTTCAGACGGTTGAACGGCATGATCTTCAACTCGTTCAAGGACGAACGCCTGCTGCTAATGGCTTACGAAAAGGGCAAACGAGGGGCGGTTCAGTTGTTTGATAAAATCAAGGGTGACTTCAACGTGATACCCTATCAGTTGGGACAAGATGTTCATGAGGCTATTCAACGACAGCCTGAAATATCGTTGGAACAAAAAGTCAAGCCGATGCGAGCCACTCTGTTATCTATGAATAATCGGAAATTGGAGGATGTGCGTAACGACGCTGATGTTTATAATCTCGTCTGGCGCACAATGATACTCGACGATATGGCTTCCAGCCCTTCAGAAATCATCTCTTCCTGCCACACCAACTTCGATTTTATGGACAGATATCCAGGTATGCAACATCGTGACTGGGATAAAGTAGTGATGAACTTTATACACGATGTCCAGGAGCGCTACGGCTTGGAAGTGGAAGAAATCTTCAGATTTGCAGCATAGCTTTTACTCATCTTGAACCTACCTCCTCAAGCACATCGGGGACGATTCCACCGAGCACTTTTAAGAATTAGCAAATCGACCGCCTCGTCATTGCAAAGCCACACTCCACCTTTAGGCAGGAGACTCAGTTCTATGGTCTTACGTACGCAGAACCCGACTTCATCATCTACTACGACATCAAGTACCGTATGGGGGATAAGTTATTAAGGCTTCATAGCATTGAACATTGCAGTCTCTTCATCAAAGAATTTGAGGAATTCTTGGGCTTGGGGATGAATTCGAGGGATAATAACTGCCACGTATTCTTTAGAGTCAAGTTCTTCCCCTTTTACTTCTATTGTTTTGAAAAAATAGCGTTCTTGCTGACCAGCCTTGTTAAACCAAAAAGAGAAAAGACGTGCTCTTTGTGCCTGCTGCCCTCCATCAGTACTACACATATAAAGCAGAATGTCCGGATTTGCTTGAAAGAATCCTTCAATGATACAAAACACAGTCTGCCATATCTTCGTGTCGTTGGGAGAAGCAGCACCACTCATATTGATAAGGTTAAACCAATATGCAACAAATTTCGGATTATCTTCCAACGAAAAGTCCACAAAGTACTTCAAACCATTGTCCGTTTCAAAAAAGAAACGGTCAGACTCTTCCCAAACATGGTAGGAGGAGAAAAGATTTATAAGATTGACGTCGAGACGATTCTTCATTTATGCGTACTCCATTTCGTAGTATTTCTTGGCCTCAACCTTTATCCGCTGCTCTTCTTCCCACATCCTTCTAGCTTTTTCCTCCAACTGTTGCTGGCGAGCCTTGGCACGACGAAACATCTCCATTACTTCCTCATGGGTAGGACGATCAAAAGTAGTCTTATTTGTTTCCATAATGGTAATTCATTAATTAATTCCGCTGCAAAAATAAGTATAAAATCTGAAACAACAAAATCAACTACGGAAAAACTTCATTTGCGAAATTCTTGCCGGTTTTAACTTTTTTGTAGTTTTGCACTCAAATTATTATGCGAGATATCTATAATGACAAACATAAGAGGTTATGTATGCGCAGAGGCGGGCTTTGCGTGGGGCGGTGACCGGAAGTCAAGCAAGGTCTACCGGCATTTTGAGTTTAAGGAATAAAAAATTCTCGCTCGAAAAAATAAATCTCGTTTTATTTTGTACTTCTCTCACTTATTCGTACCTTTGCAGATAATTAACTGAATTAACATGCAGACAAGGTGTCATTATTCTGTTCTCATTCATGAGCAGGCAAAGAAATACGGCGAAAGAACCGTGTTCGAGTATCGCGATTTCGGCAGTACGGAGTGGAAGGAGTGTTCGTGGAAGACATTCTCGGACCGCGTGCGCCAGGTGAGCAACGCTATGCTGAACCTTGGAGTGAAGGTACAGGAGAACATGGGTGTGTTCTCGCAGAACGTCATTCAGTACATGTTTACCGACTTCGGAGCCTTCGGTATCCGTGCCATCACCATTCCGTTCTATGCCACCAGCAGTGAGCAGCAGATTCAGTTCATGATCAGTGACGCCCAGATTCGCATCCTCTTCGTAGGCGAGCAGGAGCAGTACGACAAGGCTTACCGCGTGCTGCCGCTCTGTCCGACGCTCGAGAAGATTATCATCTTCGACCCGTCGGTGAAGAAAGCGCCCGGTGATCCTAATTCAATGTACTTCGACGAGTTCCTGAAACTGGGCGAGGGCTACCCGCGCCAGAGTGAGGTGGAGTCGCTGTATAAGCAGGCAAACGACGACGACATCGCCAACATCCTGTACACCAGCGGTACCACTGGCGACTCCAAGGGCGTAGTGCTCACCCACGGACAGTTCAATGCTGCCATGCGTGCCAACGACGAGTGTGTCCCCGTTGGCGAGAAAGACCGTGTGATGTGCTTTTTGCCGCTGACCCACGTCTTCGAGCGCGGATGGGCTTTCCTCTGTTTGTCCGAGGGCGCAAAGATAATCATCAACACCTACCCGAAGGAGGTTCAGCAGTCGTTGCGCGAGACTCACCCGACATGTATGTGCGCTGTTCCCCGTTTCTGGGAGAAGGTATATATCGGAGTGAAGGAGAAGATTGACAATGCCAATGCTGTGGAGCGCAAGCTCTTCAAGCACGCCCTCGCCGTTGGTCGTAAGCATAATATAGAGTACCTGAGCCGCGGCAAGCGTCCGCCGCTCAACCTGGCGCTGGAATACAAGATGTACGACAAGACCCTCTTCTCGCTTGTTCGCAAGCAGCTGGGTCTGGAGAATCCGCACTTCTTCCCCACCGCCGGCTCGTATGTCTCTGCTGAGGTTGAGGAGTTCGTACATACCATCGGCATCAACATGGTTGTGGGCTACGGACTGACCGAGAGTCTCGCTACCGTCAGCTGCGACCATCTTGACAAGACCTACACAGTAGGCTCGGTCGGTCGTCCAATCTCCGGCATAGAGGTGAAGATAGGCGAGAACGACGAGATTCTGCTCAAGGGTCCGACCATCACCCGCGGCTACTACAAGCGCGAGGCGCTCAACAAGGAGGCATTCACCGAAGACGGTTTCTTCCACACGGGCGATGCCGGCTACCTGAAAGACGGCGAGCTGTTCCTCAAGGAGCGCATCAAGGAACTTTACAAGACCAGCAACGGAAAATACATCGCTCCTCAGATGATTGAGTCGAAGCTTCTGGTAGACAAGTTCATTGAGCAGCTGGCAGTCATCGCCGACCAGCGCAAGTTCGTCGCTGCCCTCATCGTTCCGGCATTCAACCTCTTAGAGGAATATGCCAAGGATAACGGCATCGGCTACCAGAGTATGGAAGACCTGTGCCAGAATCCGCAGATTATCCGTATGATGCAGGAACGGATAGAAACCCTACAGCAGCAGTTGGCAAGCTACGAAAAGATAAAGCGTTTCGTACTGCTTCCGAAACCATTCACCATGGAGAGCGGAGAGCTGACTAACACACTGAAGATTCGTCGTGCCGTGCTCAACAAGAACTATGCTGCCGAAATAGAAAAGATGTATCAAGAATGATTACCGCAGACCAACTAAAAGATGTTCAGCAGAGGGCAGAAGCACTGCACCGCTATCTGGATATCGATAAGAAAAAGATAGAATACGAAGAAGAAGACCTTCGCACCCAGGCGCCCGACTTCTGGGAAGACCGCAAGCGCGCCGAGGAACAGATGAAGAAGGTTAAAGCCATCAAGAAATGGATTGACGGCTATAACGAGGTACGCACACTCGCCGACGAGTTGCAGCTGGCGTTCGACTTCTACCACGAGGACATGATTTCAGAGGAAGAGGTGGACGACGACTATGCCAAGGCTATCCGTGCCATCGAAGACCTCGAACTGAAGAACATGCTGCGCCAGAAGGAAGACCCCATGGAGTGCGTGCTGAAGATAAACAGTGGCGCCGGCGGCACCGAGAGCCAGGACTGGGCACAGATGCTCATGCGTATGTACATGCGATGGGCAGAGGCTCACGGCTACAAGGTGTCTATCGGTAACCTCCAGGAAGGTGACGAGGCGGGCATCAAGAGCGTTACGATGGAGATAGAGGGCGGTGAGTTTGCCTACGGATACCTGAAGTCGGAGAATGGCGTCCACCGTCTGGTGCGCGTCAGTCCGTTCAACGCCCAGGGCAAGCGCATGACCTCTTTCGCCTCGGTCTTCGTCAGTCCGCTGGTAGACGACACCATCGAAGTTTATGTAGACCCCGCCAAACTGTCGTGGGACACGTTCCGTTCAAGCGGTGCCGGCGGTCAGAATGTCAACAAGGTGGAATCGGGAGTGCGACTGCGCTACTGGTACACCGACCCCGACACGGGCGAGGAAGAGGAAATCCTCATTGAGAATACCGAGACGCGCGACCAGCCTAAGAACAAGGAGCGTGCAATGGCACTGCTGCGCTCGCAGCTCTACGACCGCGCCATGAAGAAACGACTCGAAGCACAGGCAAAGATCGAGGCGGGTAAGAAGAAGATTGAATGGGGCTCACAGATACGCTCGTATGTCTTCGACGACCGCCGCGTGATGGATCACCGCACCAACTACCAGACATCAGACGTTGACGGTGTGATGGACGGTAAGATAGACGACTTCATCAAGGCATACCTCATGGAGTTCCCGAGCGAAGGAGAAGATTAGGAAAAGTAAAAAGGCAAAAAAGTTAAAGAGTAAAAAAGTAAATTATATTATTATGTCACAGAAAAGAAAAGCACAGCGCGCACGTCGCGCCGCACAGGAAGAGAAGAAGGCTCAAAACGTTATTAAGTGGATATTTGCCGCATTGGTATTCCTTGCACTGTTGATGGTATGCGCTTTCTTCTTTAATTCATGAGCGGACAGGAGATAGAACGAAAGTTCTTGGTTCGGGGCAGCGCCTACAAGGAGCTGGCAACGGACAGCAGCCGCATACGCCAGGGTTACATACTCAGCAGTCACGGACGGACGGTAAGAGTCCGCATCCGTGACGACAAGGCGTTTCTCACAATCAAGGGTCCTGCCCAAGAGGGACATTTCGGACGCTATGAGTTTGAGACAAAGATAACTCCCGAGGAGGGAACCGAACTGATGAAACTCTGCGAGGACGGCATTATCGACAAGACGCGCTACCTCGTGCCTTGCGGCGGTCACACGTTCGAAGTAGACGAGTTCTACGGCGACAATGCCGGACTGGTAATGGCAGAGATTGAACTGTCGAGCGAGGACGAGGAGTTCGAAAAACCCGATTTCATCGGGCTCGAAGTCACCGGCGACAAGCGCTTCTACAACGGGCACATGCGCAAAATGCCGTTCATCGTCTGGCGCGGAACCATTCCCAGAGAATACCGCCACATAGAATTAGAGTAGCTCCGGTGGTGTTGGCAACGAAGTCCAGCAGTTCTCCGCTGCGCCTGCCGCCCGTGCAGTAAGCCTGAAGTATCTCTATCAGACCACTCATAAGCACCGGTGCCAACCATCCAAGGAGTATCCATCGTCGCAGGTTCACTTTCTTGTGGCTCCGCCAGTACTCCACGGCTATCACTCCGCACGTTCCTGCATACATCACCATGTGGGTCCACTTGTCCATCAGCGCCACGTCGCTGAGAGGCGTTTCCGGCACGTCCATAAAGCAAAGCACCCATATCGCCGCGATGCAGAAGCACGACAGCGGGTATCTCCTTATAAATTCCGTTATCTTCTTCATACGTGGCTGCAAAAGTACGAAATACTTTTCATTTTATCTGTTTACAACCACATTTTTTCCTTTTTTCTTTTTATTTACCAGTCGTTGGAAAGGAATTGTTGGCGTTTGCTTACAATTTTTCAGAAAAAAGGCTAAATAATTGACGATTATTTAGTAATTTTGCAGCCGCATGAGTCAGAATATTACAAATAACAGAGGAAATTTCGGTACCCGACTGGGTATTATCCTTGCCACGGCGGGCGGTGCCGTGGGACTGGGAAACGTGTGGCGCTTCCCCTATGTCACGGGACAGAACGGCGGTGCTGCCTTCATTCTTATATATATAATATGTGTACTGCTCATGGGCATCCCGGTGATGCTCTGTGAGTTTATGATAGGTCGCCACGCCCAGGCTAACACGGCACGCGCATACAGCAAACTCGCCAACGGTACTCCGTGGCGACTGGTGGGATATATCGGAGTGCTCACGGCAGCCCTTATTATCGGCTACTACGGAGTGGTGAGCGGATGGACATTAGAGTATGTCATTGCCTCGGCAGCAAACAACCTTCACGGAACGCCCGAGCATTTCCAACAGATGTTCAAGGAATTTTCCGGAAACCCGGTGAAACCGGTGATTTGGATGGCACTGATAGTGGGAATGACCCACTTTGTCATTGTCCACGGTGTACAGGACGGCATAGAGAAGGCATCGAAGATAATGATGCCGGTGCTCTTCATACTGCTCTTGGTGCTCGTGGGCTGTTCGCTGTCGCTGCCAGGAGCCTGGAAGGGAGTGGAGTTCCTCTTCAAGCCCGACTTCTCGAAGGTTTCTTCGGGCACCTTCCTTGAAGCTCTGGGACAGGCGTTCTACTCGCTGAGCATAGCTATGGGCTGCCTGTGTACCTACGCCAGCTACTTCAAACGAGACACCAACCTGACACAGTCGGCAGTCCAGATAGCCACCATCGACACTCTCGTGGCAATTCTCGCCGGACTGATGATCTTCCCCGCCGCAATGTCGGTAGGAGTGCAGCCCGACAGCGGTCCGTCGTTGATATTCATCACTCTGCCCAATGTCATCGAACAGGCATTCAGCGGCATGGAGATAGTACAGTACGTAGTGTCGCTGGCGTTTTACATGCTGCTTACAATCGCTGCGCTGACGTCGAACATCTCGCTTCATGAGGTGTCTACGTCGTTCCTCAGCGAGGAGTTCCACCTGGGCAGAAAGCGTGCCGCCCGCATTGTGTCGTGCATGTGCATCATCGTCGGAGCCCTCTGTTCGCTGTCGCTCGGAAACTGGTCGGCACTGAAACTCTTCGACATGTCGCTCTTCGGATTCCTCGACTGGTTCACGGCGAATATCTGCCTGCCGCTCGGCGGATTCCTCACCTGCATCTTCGTGGGCTGGTACGTAGACCATAAGTTCGTGCACGACGAACTGTCCAACTGGGGCACTATCCGCGCTCCCCACGTCCATGCCTTCGTCATTGCGGTGAAGTACATTTGCCCGTTGCTCACCCTGCTCATATTCTTGCACCAATTCGGACTGGTTTAAACTATGAATTAAAATGGAGTCACGCAGTAAGTTTGCATCAAAGATAGGAATCATCCTCGCCACAGCCGGTTCGGCAGTAGGACTGGGAAACATTTGGCGTTTCCCGTATGAAGCAGGACAGAACGGCGGTTCGGCATTCGTGATAATATACCTCTGCTGTATCGTGGCACTGGGAATACCCGCCATGCTCTGTGAGTTCGTGGTGGGCAGGAATGCTCAGGCAAACGCTACTCGCGCTTACGGCGGATGGCCCTGGAAACTGGTGGGGTACATGGGTGTGCTCACGGGTTTCATAATCATGGGAGCCTACTCCGTGGTGGCTGGATGGACGCTCGAATATGTCTTTGCTGCCGTGGGGGGGATGCTCAACGGCGATGCGGAGTACATACAGAAGTATTTCGCCGATTTCACCGCCAATCCGGTGAAGCCGATAATGTGGAGCATCATCTTCCTGCTGATCACCCATTTAATCATTTCACGCGGTGTACAGAAAGGCATTGAGAAAGCATCCAAGATAATGATGCCCATACTCTTCGTGCTGCTCATAGTACTGGTTATTTCATCACTTCTGCTACCAGGAGCATGGAAGGGAGTGGAGTTTCTGCTCTACCCCGACTTCTCAAAGGTTACGAGCGACACTTTCCTTGACGCACTGGGACAGACCTTCTTCTCGCTGAGCACCGGTATGGCTTGCCTTGTAACCTATTCGAGCTACTTCGGCAAGCAGGTAAACCTCATGAGGTCGGCAATCCAGATAGCATCTATTGACACACTGGTGGCAATACTGGCGGCACTGATGATTTTCCCAGCCGCCTTCTCGGTGGGAATACAGCCCGACAGCGGTCCGTCGCTCATCTTCATCACCCTTCCCAATGTCTTCCGGCAGGCATTTGCGGCAGTGCCTATTGTGGGCTACATCATTGGAATACTGTTCTACATACTCCTGGCGCTGGCAGCTCTCACTTCTATTATATCTATGCACGAGACCCCCACTGCCTTTGTCAGCGAGGAGTTCCATCTGGGACGTAAGATGTCTGCAACGATAGTAACCCTGCTGGCAATGGTCACCGGCGCCCTCTGCTCGCTGTCCATCGGTGCAGTTCCCTCCTTGCAGCTCTTCGGACGTTCGCTGTTCGACTTCTTCGATTATCTCTCCGCCAACATCCTGCTGACGGCGGGCGGCTTCCTCACGGCGGTCTACGTGGGGTGGTTCATGCCCCACCGGATTGTACGCAACCAGATAACCAACTGGGAGACAGCCAACGGACGGTTCTTCCACCTCTTCATACTGCTGGCAAAATACATATGTCCAACGGGCATCATGCTCATCTTCCTGCATCAATTCAACCTGATATGACATGAAACTCCGCGATGTACTATATCTTCCAAAATCCACGCGACATGCTCTATACCTTATAATATTTTTAATAGCAGGAGCATTCATCGCCATCCACATATTAGGAAGCGGAGGTTTGACGGCAGAAGAAGAAAACGACTCTATTGCGAGGACACGCGGACGACACGCCAAGGACGGCAGTAAGCAACAATATTACTACGTAGAGGAGAAAAAGTACGAACTATTCCCGTTCGACCCCAATACAGCCGACAGCACTCAACTGCTGCGACTCGGCTTGCAACCCTGGCAGGTGCGTAACATTTACAAATACAGGGCGAGCGGAGGAATATACCGCGAAAAGGAAGACTTTGCGCAACTTTACGGACTAACGGTGAAACAATACCGTGCACTCGAACCATTCATCCATATCTCTGAAGACTACCGACCCGCTGCTGAAGTGTACCATAGGAAAAGACCTGATTTTGGAAATACCTCCCCCAGTTCAGAACAGCAATACGAGCGTGACACCTCGAAATATCCAGTAAAACTGAAGGAAGGAGAGAGCGTCGTGCTTAATGTTGCCGACACCACTCAACTGAAGAAGATTCCAGGCATCGGCACCTATTTCGCCAAGGCTATAGTACGCTACGGACAGAAACTCGGCGGATACTACAGCAAGGAGCAGTTGCTCGAAATATCGGGATTCCCCGAGGAATGCCTCGAATACATTAAGGTGGACCCGACACGCATCCGCAAGATAAATATAAACAGGCTAACCCTCGACCAACTGAAGCGTCACCCATACATTAACTTCTACCAGGCGCGTGGAATAGTGGACTATCGCAGGCTGAAAGGGGACATAAAGAGTCTTGACGACCTGCGACTGCTCAAGGAATTCCCGCCCGAGGCAATAAAAAGACTGGAACCTTACGTGGAGTACTAACAAAAAACAGCGAAGCGACTGACAATCAGCCGCTTCGTTTGTTGTTGGTCGGGATGAGGCGACTCGAACGCCCGACCCCTACGTCCCGAACGTAGTGCGCTACCAACTGCGCTACATCCCGAATGATTTCCCACAATCGTTGACGATTTCGAAAGAAATCGGCTGCAAAGGTAGTGCTTTTTTGTTATTCCTGCAAACAATCGTCGAGAAATTTTAAACTTTTGACATAATGTAGCGCTTTTCTTAACCCCATAAATCCCGTACTACCTCCAAGGAATTGAGCTCGGTAAAACCAGGTACATGCAACTGGTAATAGCGAAGAATAATATCCACTACACGGTTGCGCTGCTGATGGGAAAGACGGAAGAGGTGCATAGACTCGTAGTTCATGCGCAGAAGGGGCTGGATTAGGGCAGCATCGGCAGGCTGCAAGAAGTCGGAGTGCAGCGGTGCCGCATGACAAAAGCACGAGGCTTGCAGGTCGAAGAAGTCACCCTCGTGATAGTCTTCGGTATTAGGATAAAAACCCACGAAACGCGTCAGGCGCATCATAAAGACAAGGTGGAAGTTGGCATACGACTCGCGACAGGCATCAAACCACTCCAATCCGTTCGCCACATAGGCAAAAAGGGCGGGATTGTCGTGTTCCCCGCGTGTAGCATTGAGCAGGAACTCCGCCAAGAAAAGGGCAACAGACAGTTTTCTGGGTTCGGTATTGAGAGTACTGAAAGGTAGCGAGAGACGCACATCACGTAATTTCTGCAACTGCACCTTTGGTCTGATATCAAGTTCTGCCTCAAGGAGTGTCAGGGGCTGGAAGAACTGTTTCTTGAGTTTTCCCTTCGACGATTTGGGGATGTTGACGATAACCGACACCCGCCCTTCCGACTCCGTCAGCAGGTCGACGATAATTTTCGTATCACCGTACTTCAAAGAACGAAGTACAAGAGCTCGCGTCTTCGTTAACATAACGGTGCAAAAATACACAAAATTAGTCGTTTAGCAAAAATTTCTCCAATAAAATTTGCAGGAATGAAATAAAACATCTACCTTTGCACCCGCAAAAAATGCGATGGTCCCTTCGTCTATCGGCTAGGACGAGAGATTTTCATTCTCTAAAGAGGAGTTCGACTCTCCTAGGGACTACCACCGTTAAATCCGTCATCTGCACAGCCAAGTGCTACTTGTGACAACACAGGGATACGGTGCCGGAGGACTCACGTCACGAGTCCGTTCAGGGCAGCCTTCGGGCGCAAGACCCATAAGCTTTAACTTTACAAACAATTAACAACAAACAAAAAAATGGCAAACCACAAATCAGCGGAGAAGAGAATCCGCCAGACAAAAACCCGTACACTGCATAACAAATATTATGCTAAGACTATGCGTAACGCCGTTCGTAAGCTGCGCGCAATGACAGACAAGGAAGAGGCAGTTAAGATGTACCCGAAAGTACAGAAGATGCTGGATAAGCTTGCTAAGACAAACATCATCCACAAGAACAAGGCTGCTAACATTAAGTCAAGTCTTGCTCAGCATATCAACAAGCTGGGTTAAACATACAAAAACGGTACTATAGAAGGGCTGTTCGGCGAAAGCGGAGCAGCCCTTCTTTCTTACCCTTCTTTTTTAGTATTTTTTATCACCTAAATACTTTAGTATTTAGAATGTTTTTTGTACCTTTGCAAACGTAAAGAAAAATACAGAAAATAAGATAATGGCAGAAAATCAAAACAACGGAAATTACTCAGCGAGTAACATTCAGGTTCTTGAGGGCCTGGAAGCAGTGCGCAAGCGCCCTGCAATGTACATCGGTGACATCAGCGAGAAGGGTCTGCACCATCTGGTGAACGAGACCGTGGACAACTCCATCGACGAGGCGATGGCAGGATATTGTACCCATATTGAGGTGACCATCAACGAAGACAACTCCATCACCGTTCAGGACAACGGTCGTGGTATCCCCGTAGATGAGCACGAGAAACTCCACAAGTCTGCTCTTGAGGTCGTTATGACTGTGCTGCATGCCGGAGGTAAGTTCGACAAGGGCTCATACAAAGTGTCAGGAGGTCTTCATGGTGTGGGTGTCAGTTGTGTTAATGCCCTCTCAAGCCACATGATGTCACAGGTTTTCCGTGACGGCAAGATATACCAACAGGAGTACGAGCAGGGTAAGCCGCTGTACCCCGTGAAGGTTGTAGGCGAGACAGGACTCCGCGGTACACGCCAGCAGTTCTGGCCCGATGCTACGGTATTCACAACTACCGAATATAAGTACGACATCATCGCTAAGCGCATGCGCGAACTGGCATACCTCAACGCAGGCATTACCATTACGCTCACCGACATGCGTCCCGACGAGGAGGGGAAAACACGTCAGGAAGTGTTCCACGCAAAGGACGGACTGAAAGAGTTCGTGCGCTATGTGGACCGTCACCGTACTCACCTCTTCGACGATGTAATCTATCTGAAGACCGAGAAGCAGAACATACCTATCGAGGTGGCTGTTATGTATAACACCGACTATTCGGAGAATATCCATTCGTACGTTAACAATATCAACACCATCGAGGGAGGTACTCACCTCACAGGTTTCCGTGCAGCACTGACACGTGTGCTCAAGTCTTACGCTGATGCCGACCCGCAGATATCCAAGCAGATAGAGAAGGCAAAGATAGAGATTGCCGGTGAGGATTTCCGCGAGGGACTGACTGCCGTTATCAGCATCAAGGTGGCTGAGCCTCAATTTGAGGGTCAGACAAAGACTAAGCTGGGAAACTCCGAAGTTGCCGGTGCCGTTCAGCAGGCAGTGGGCGAGGCTCTTTCCAACTATCTTGAGGAGCACCCCGCAGAGGCAAAGAAAATCTGCGATAAGGTGGTACTCGCCGCTACTGCACGTATTGCAGCACGCAAGGCTCGCGAGAGCGTTCAGCGCAAGAACCCCATGTCGGGAGGCGGACTGCCAGGAAAACTTGCCGACTGTTCTAACAAAGATCCCAAGGAATGCGAGATATTCCTTGTCGAGGGAGACTCCGCAGGCGGTAGTGCCAAGCAGGGTCGCGACCGTTACACTCAGGCTATCCTGCCACTGCGCGGAAAGATTCTAAACGTCGAGAAGGTTCAGTGGCACCGTGTGTTCGAAGCAGAGTCGGTAATGAACATCATCCAGAGTATCGGCGTTCGCTTCGGTGTTGAGGGCGAAGGCGACAAGGAGGCAAATATCGACAAACTGCGCTACGACAAGATTATCATCATGACCGATGCCGATGTCGATGGTTCTCACATCGACACCCTCATCATGACGCTCTTCTACCGTTTCATGCCGCGAGTAATCCAGGAGGGTCACCTCTACATTGCTACTCCCCCACTCTACAAGTGTACATACAAGAAGATTAGCGAGTACTGCTACACAGAGCAGCAGCGACAGGCATTCATCGATAAATACGTAGCAGGCGACGAGAACAGTTCGGCACTGCACACACAGCGCTACAAGGGTCTCGGTGAGATGAACCCCGAACAACTCTGGGAGACGACCATGGACCCGTCGACACGCCTTCTCAAGCAGGTTACAATTGAGAATGCAGCAGAGGCAGACGAAATCTTCTCAATGCTCATGGGCGATGACGTAGAGCCGCGCCGCGAGTTCATAGAGAAGAATGCTACCTACGCTAACATCGACGCATAATACATGCCGAAAGCAAAGATTCTAAATGTCAGCGAGATAACTATTGAGGCTATCAACGCTGTCTATAACGGAAGCCATCTCGACAACGACCTTATTATGGTTGACGAGATGGCTAACATTCCGTTTATCAAACGGACAGCACGCGCAAAAAGTATAATCCTCATGCTCTGCCAGCATGGCAATGGACATTATAATGTGGGGTCGGAGCGCTATATCTTTCAGGCAAATGATGTCGTACTGATAAACAGCGACACCGTAATTGAGGATTTCACTAGCAGCGACGATTTCAGTGCTATTGCCATCATCATCTCACCGTCATTCTTCAGCGAAGTAATAAAAGACGTTCACGACACCGCCTCTCTTTTCCTGTTCTCTCGCAGCACACCCGTTTTCAGTTTACAGCAACAGGAAACCGACGCTATCAAGGAATATTTCGCTTACATTCGCCAGAAAGTTGACGACAAAGAGCACCGTTTCCGCCGTGAGGTGGTAACTTCGCTTATGATGACAATGATTTACGACCTTAGCAATGCTATTTATCGCATATCTGAAAGGAAGGCTCCTTCGGTACACCGCGCCGACGCACTGTTCACACAGTTCTTGTTCTTAGTGGAAAAAAACTTCCGCAAGGAACGACGTGTGGCTTGGTATTCCAAAGAGATGAATATTTCGGCGAAATATCTCTCCGAGTCGGTGAAAATGGTAAGCAACCGCACTTGCAGCGAATGGATTGACAACTACGTGATGCGTGAACTGCGCGCCCTGCTGCGCAACACATCACTGTCTATAAAGGATATTGCAGACCAGTTGAACTTCCCTAACCAGAGTTTCCTCGGTACTTACTTTAAGACCAGAACGGGAATATCACCCACCAAGTATCGCCACTCATAATTGTTTGGCTACCTTTTCCAGTCCAGTATACCACTCATCGCCAAAGCGCCTAACCAGTGGCTCTTTAAGGAAGCGATATACCGGGATATTGAGTTTCCTGCCTTTCTCACGCGCCGCCTTGCACACATCCCAACGGTGATAGTTAAGTCCGACGAGTCCGTTGCTGAAAGTTTTTTCACGGATAGGATACAAGGAACAACTTAATGGTTTACAGAAAGAAGTCTTTCCTGCCCTGAATGCCTTTTCAAGAGCACAGAAACAACAATCATTAGCATAACAGGTAAACACGCAGTCCTTGCCACCTACAATACTGGTGACAAGATCACCATCGCGGTCGGCATAGGCTACTCCCTGTCGGTCGACTACAGCCTGCGCCTGCGCTGACATATCCTCCCAGACAACATCCAACACCCCTTCAATTTCTCCGATTTCATCGATAGAAACCGGTGCCCCGGCATCACCTTCCACACAACAAGCGCCCTTGCACTTGTCAAGGTCGCAACAGAAACATTCGGTGATTATGTCGGAGGAAAGCAGGACATCGCCTACCTGTATAATAGGGCTTACCATTGTATGGGTTCTATATTGTTTGCTTTAAGGTAGTCATTACAACGGGAGAACTGATGCTGACCGAACCAGCCACCTCGGTTTGCACTAAGAGGAGAGGGATGGACAGATTCAAGAACGAGGTTCTTTGTCTTGTCTATCATATAACTCTTACCGCGGGCATAACCACCCCAAAGCATATAGACAAGGTGCTCGCGACGTGCCGCAAGAGCTCTAATGGCGGCATCCGTAAACTCCTGCCAACCTATGCGCGAATGGCTGTTAGCCTGATGAGCACGCACGGTGAGAGTGGCGTTAAGCAGTAGCACACCCTGCTCTGCCCAACGAGTGAGATTACCGCTCATTGGAATGTCAGTACCCAGGTCATCGTGTATCTCCTTGAAAATATTCTGAAGGGAAGGAGGGAATGCCACACCATCATTGACTGAAAAACTCAACCCATGTGCTTGCCCGGGCTCGTGGTACGGGTCCTGCCCGATAATCACCACTTTAACCCGATGGAATGGGCATAAGTTGAAGGCATTGAATACAAATCGACCAGGAGGATAGCATGGATAGTGAGAATACTCCTCACGAACCGTCTGAGAGAGTAATGAGAAGTAAGGCTTCTCAAACTCTTCTCTCAGTTGTTCTTTCCACGACTCTTCAATCTTAACGTCCATTACTTCTTAACAAGGTTTCCCAAAATGTCACGGGTTAGTTCCTTAGTAATAGTGCGTGTCGCGGCAGAAGTAGCGTTCTTAACCACTCTTCCTGTCTTCGACGTACGGCTCTTGGTCTTCTTTCCCGTAACAGCATCACTGACAATAGTTCCCAGGATTGCCGCAAGGGTCGAAGTCACGGCAGTGACAACTGCCTTAAGTACCTTACCCATGAAACCAGAGTTCTTCTTCTCGGATTTCTCTGCAGGTGCGGAGTTATCGGTGACTTCAGCGTTCTGGGGAGCCTCCGCTTTCTCTGCTTCCTCTGCCATTTTTGTCAATTTCTCGTAAGCGCTCTCACGATCTACCATCTCGTCGTACTTACCATAAATACGGCTTTGCTTTATTATTTCAGAACGCTGGGCGTCGGTGATGGCACCAATCTGAGAGAGCGGGAAGAGGATCTTAGCCCTTTCCACTATCTCTGGAGCCCCCTTAGCATCGAGGAATGACACGAGAGCCTCACCTGTTTCGAGGTTCATTATCGCCTCATCGGTCTTGAAATCGGGATTGGCACGGAAGGTTTCTGCCGCAGTCTTTACTGCCTTCTGGTCCTTCGGGGTATATGCACGAAGGGCATGCTGCACGCGGTTACCCAACTGTCCGAGGATATTTTCAGGAATATCGGTAGGACTCTGGGTTATAAAATATATACCGACACCCTTGGAGCGTATAAGGCGGATTACCTGTTCTATCTTATCAAGCAACGCTTTGGAAGTACCCTCAAACAGCATGTGAGCCTCATCGAAGAAGAACACAAGCTTGGGCATATCCATATCACCGACCTCAGGCAGCCGGCTATACAACTCGCTCAATAGCCAAAGCAGGAAGGTACTGTAAAGCTTGGGTTGCATCATCAGTTTATCAGCAGCAAGGACATTCATAACGCCCTTGCCCTGCTCTGTCTGCATAAGGTCGAAAATATCAAATGACGGTTCTCCGAAGAACTTGTCTGCGCCCTGGCTTTCGAGCTGCAACAGGGCACGCTGGATGGCACCGACTGAAGCCGAAGCCACATTACCATATTTGACGGTGTACTCCTTGGCATGCTGGGACACATAGTCAAGCATTGAACGGAGATCCTTGAGGTCAAGTATCTCAAGTCCCTGCTCGTCAGCCACACGGAACACTATATTAAGCACACCATCCTGAGTCTCGTTGAGTTCAAGCAGGCGGCTAAGCAACTGCGGTCCCATCTGACTTATCGTAGCGCGGATGGGATGACCCTGCTCACCATACACATCAAAGAACCTTACGGGACATGCCTGGAACACGGGGTCGGAAAGCCCGAATTCAGGAAGCCTTTTTTCGATGAAACCGCTCATTTTTCCCACTTGGGATATTCCTGAGAGGTCTCCCTTCATATCTGCCATAAAGCAGGGTACCCCCGCCTGGCTGAAGGACTCGGCTATCACTTGAAGTGTCACCGTCTTTCCCGTACCTGTGGCTCCCGCTATCAGTCCGTGGCGGTTAGCCATCTTTCCTACGATACTCAATGCTCCCTTAGAGCCGTGGGCAATATATAGCCCGTGTTCGTTGTCGTACATATATTAGTCTGTTATTAAGTTCTCACCAGTCATATCCTTAGGCTGTTCCAGTCCCATAATGTGCAGAATTGAAGGAGCCACGTCAGCAAGACGACCATTCCTAACCTTTGCAGAGTTATTGTCGGTTACATAGATAAACGGAACCGGGTTCAGAGAGTGCGCGGTATTAGGTGCGCCGTCAGGATTGATGGCATTGTCGGCATTACCGTGGTCGGCAATGATAATTGCCTCGTAGTCATTAGCCTTGGCAGCCTCGATAACATCGTGAACACACTTGTCGACAGCCCATACCGCCTTGGCTATAGCGTTATACACACCAGTATGTCCCACCATGTCGCCATTAGCAAAGTTTACTACGATGAAATCGTACTTTTTGGTATTTATAGCATCTACAAGTTTGTCTTTCACCTCGTATGCTGACATCTCGGGCTTCAGGTCGTACGTAGCTACTTTAGGACTCGGAACCAGAATGCGGTCCTCACCCTCGAACGGAGCCTCACGACCACCATTGAAGAAGAATGCCACATGAGCATACTTCTCTGTCTCTGCAGTATGAAGTTGCTTCTTACCGTTTCGCGAGAGGTATTCGCCGAGAGTATCCTCGACATTCTCTTTCGGGAACAGGATATGAACTCCGGTGAAAGAAGCATCGTAGGGAGTCATACAGTAATACTGGAGTCCTGGGATGGTCTTCATTCCCTGCTCTTCCATATCCTGCTGAGTCAGAACAACGGTAAGCTCCTTGGCACGGTCGTTACGGAAGTTTATGAAGATAATAACATCGCCCTCCTCTATACAACCATTTACTGCAGTATTGTGAATAGGCTTGATGAACTCATCGGTAACACCCTCGTCGTAACTCTCCTGCATGGCGCGTACCATATCGTCGCTCTGCTTTCCCTCACCGTGTACAATCAGGTCGTAAGCTTCCTTCACGCGCTCCCAGCGCTTGTCACGGTCCATAGCATAGAAGCGACCGACGATGCTTGCTATTGCGGCATCGTTCTCTGCACACACCTTGCTAACCTGTTCTATGAAACCCTTACCGCTCTTCGGGTCGGTGTCACGACCGTCCATAAAACAATGGACAAACGTCTGGTTCTTCAGTCCGTAGTGCTTACCCACCTCGATAAGCTTGAACAGATGGTCAAGGCTTGAGTGAACACCACCATCAGAAGTAAGTCCCATTAGATGAAGTTTCTTACCATTCTCCTTAGCATATGTATAAGCGGCTTTTACCTGTTCGTTCTCAACAATAGAACCATCCTTGCAAGCGCGGTTTATCTTCACGAGGTCCTGATATACGATACGACCGGCACCGATATTGAGGTGTCCCACCTCTGAGTTTCCCATCTGTCCGTCGGGCAGTCCTACGTCTTCGCCACTCGCCTGAAGTTGAGAATGTGCACTGACTGCTGTAAGGTAATCCAAGTATGGAGTCGGCGTATTGTAGATTACGTCTCCTTCTCCATGTTTTCCGATTCCCCATCCATCGAGAATCATTAATAATGCTTTCTTTGCCATGATATTACTAAATTTATAATGTGTGCAAAGGTAATAATTTAATTTTTAACGGCGAAAGAATTTGTTCAAAACTTCATTTTTATTCCCGGATAATTCATAAAACAATAAAAAAAGTGTATATTTGCAGCCGTAAACTACATAATTATGAGAAAATACATTACTTTTCTACTAATAGCCGTTAGCCAAGTGCTGTACGCACAGACACTTACAGCCGACTTCACCACCGACGAGTCGTACACCGTTTACTACCAGCAGGGATGGGACTCTCAACAGGAGTCGGCAACATGGAGCTATAACGGGGTTAACTCCCAGTTTACTTGGAAGTTAATGGAGAACATGACCTATGCCGGTCAAGAACCGTTCTCGTCAATCAACAAGGACAGCAAATTTTCGCTGTTTATCCCTTACGCCGTAAGCAATGGCTATCAGAACGAGAACGCAACATCGCCTGAAATAGAGATTAAGACAAACAGCCGCGTGGAGTTCTATGCATGTTTCCGCTCGGTTTATCTCGTATTCGGCGACTGGAAACTGTATATCACAGACACCGAGACATCCGAAAAGACACTTCTTCTAAGTGGTTTCATGTGGTCACAAGACAACGAATACACAGGTCCTGGATGGCAGCGATTCTCTCTCCCTCTCAATGAATATGCAGGGAAGAAGTGTAAGTTCACATTCAACTACATGAATGGCGAAGACCTGTATATAGACGACTTCAAGGTGCTTCAGGCAGACGACGGCGCTACCTTCATAAGCATAAACGAAGGTGAGGAGGTTCACTTCCGCGACATTTCCACGGGAAATCCAGCGCCCAACATGTGGAGTTGGACATTTGAAGGTGGCAACCCTTCTACGTCCATCGGCAATAACCCCACCGTAAGCTACGAGAAAGCCGGCGATTACAGCGTAAAACTGACTGTCAAGAACGGTGTAACGTCAGCAACCAAGACGCGCGAGGGCTATGTCAAAGTAACCAAACAAGCTCCCCAGGCGCTTATAGGCATTGAGGAAATAGGCTACCTGTCGCCTTGGGTAGCACGATTTATCCCCACAGATACACCCATTGCCTACCAAGACCTCTCTACGGGCAAACCGACCGACTGGTATTGGACCTTCGAAGGAGGCGACCCCGCCACCAGCACTGAGCAGAATCCCACGGTGACATACCATGAAGCAGGTGTTTACGGCATGACCTTGGAAGCGAGCAACGAAGTCGGTTCTTCCTCAGACTTTATGGTGAAAGCCTTGCAAGCAGGCGGCAGTCAGTACGTCTGGAACATCACTCCCGAAGAGTCCCAAGATGTGGCAGTCATATCTTTAGCGCAGTACGGCTACTATGGCGGCAGCAACCTGTTAGGTCTGGAGAAATTTGCCGAAAAGTTCGAAAAACCCCTACAACAGGTTGAGATTGACGCCGTCCAGGCATTCTTCTACTACACTGTCACCAGTCACCCGCAGTCTCCAATTACCGTGAGCATCTGTTCCGTTGGCGAAGATGGTATGCCCGATGAGGTCCTCGCTTCGGCATCCGTCAATGCTGGCGACCTGAAATACGACCCCAACGAGATTGTTGCCACCGACTTCGCACTTGACCGCAAAGTGACTATAGACAAAGAATTCTTCGTGGTTATCGAAGGATTCCAACCCGACGACAAAGTTTGTCTTATGTGTATGCACAGAAAAGCAGGAGAGAAGTCCACTGCTTTCCATTATCTTGAAAACGAAGACAGTCAGGGCAGAAGACTCGGCACCTACTCTTGGTATGAAAATGCCGACGACCCCATGTCTATGACAATCACTCCGCGCCTCACCTTTACGAATGGTACCGACAACGCTGTAGTAAGCATCCCCGCCGAGCACAAACAGGCTGCCGTTCACTACAACCTGACAGGACAGAGGATTGGCAAGGATGCGAAAGGCATCCATATTGTCAACGGAAAGAAGATAAAGAAGTAAACTCGAGTTTCAAAGTGTAAGGAAAAAGTGCATTTTGATACAAAAATCGCACTTTTTGCGTTAAAAATTTGCAAATTGTAGAAAAAACCTGTAATTTTGCAGGCTCGTAGTGATTATTTGGGAAATAAAATATAATAAGGTATATATAAATTTATGAAAAAAAGACTACTATTTACATTGGTCTCCCTGCTGTTTTCAGCAGGCATTGCAATGGCTCAGACCGTAGTATCGGGAACTGTCGTCTCTGCAGAAGACGGCGAGCCCATCATCGGTGCATCGGTGCTCGTGAAGGGTACCAAGCAAGGTGTGGCTACGGACATTGATGGCAACTTCACCATCAAGACAAGCCACAGCAATCCTCAGATTGTCGTCAGCTACATCGGTATGCAGACAGTCACATTAAAGGGTAAGCAGGGAATGAAGATCCAGATGGAGCCCGACCAGAGCACACAGCGTCTTGACGAGGTGGTGGTAACGGGTATCCAGAAGATGGACAAACGATTGTTTACAGGTGCGACCACAAAGGTGGATGCTGAGAAGACGAAACTTGACGGTGTTGCCGACGTTTCACGTGCCCTTGAGGGTCGTGCAGCCGGTGTATCCGTTCAGAACGTATCAGGTACTTTCGGTACCGCCCCGAAGATCCGCGTCCGCGGTGCTACTTCTATCTACGGACAGTCACAGCCTCTGTGGGTTGTCGACGGTGTGATTCTCGAGGATGGTGTTGAGTTGAGTGCCGAAGACCTGTCTTCCGGCGATGCCACAACCCTTATCTCCAATGCCGTTGCCGGTCTTAACGCTGACGACATCGAGTCGTTCCAGGTACTTAAGGACGGTTCTGCAACCTCAATCTATGGTGCGCAGGCTATGGCTGGTGTGATTGTCATCACCACCAAGAAGGGTAAGGCTGGTAACAGCAACATCAACTACACGGGTGAGTTCACCTATCGTATGAAGCCATCATATAGCAACTACAACATCTCTAACTCTCAGGAGCAGATGGGTATCTACAAGGAAATGGCAGCCAAGGGATGGTTGGAGTTCACCAACCTTGTTAACGGCTCTTCTTCCGGTATTTATGGTACTATGTACAAGCAGATTGATGCCTATAACAACGGACAGTTCGGCATTCCTTATACCGACGCTGCCATGAATGCCTACCTTCAGAAGGCAGAGATGAGAAACTCTGACTGGTTCGACCTGCTGTTCAACAACAACATCATGCAGAACCACTCTGTAAGTATTTCTAGCGGTTCGGAGAAAGCAAATCTCTACGCATCACTCTCTGCAATGGTTGACCCGGGATGGTACAAAGACAGTAAGGTGAACCGCTATACAGCCAACATGAACGCTACGTTCAACCTTTCCAAGAAGTTGGCTATTACTGTCCGCACCAACGGAAGTTACCGTGACCAGAAGGCTCCGGGTACACTGAATCAGGAGACCGACGTCGTTAGCGGTGAGGTTAGCCGCCAGTTCGACATCAACCCCTTCAGCTATGCGATGAACACGTCACGAGCTCTCGACCCCGATGAGACATATACACGTAACTATGCTCCGTTCAATATCTTCAACGAATTGAGCAACAACTATATCGACCTGAATGTGACAGATATGAAGTTCCAGGGAGAACTTTCATACAAGCCTATTCTCGGTCTTGAGATTAACCTGTTGGGAGCTTTCCGTACGTACAACTCCAGCCAGGAGCACTACGTACTGAACTCTTCTAACCAGGCAGAGGCTTATCGTGCCGGTGTTGACGACCCGAATATCCGCGGCAGCAACGTATTTCTCTACACTGACCGGGACGAGCCCAACTCACTGCCTATCTCTGTTATGCCTACAGGAGGTATCTATACCATTGACCGCAACACCATGCAGCAGTGGAACTTCCGTGGAACGGTGAATTACAACAAGGTATGGAATGACACCCACATCTTCAATGCCTTTGCTGGTATGGAGGCTAACAAGGTAGACCGCGACAACACATACAATAGCGTTTATGGCGTAGACTACAACAACAGCCGCGTGGTAACCATTACTCCGAAGTTCTACAAACAGGCAAAGGAAGAGGGAACCACTCTCAATTCATTCTCACGAACATGGAACCGCCGTTTGGCTTGGTTCGCCAACCTGAACTACTCTTACAAGGGAATCTATGCCTTGAACCTCACTGGTCGTTACGACGGTTCTAACCAGTTGGGTAAGGCAACAAGTTCTCGCTGGCTGCCTACCTACAACGTCAGTGCATCATGGAATGCTCACGAAGAGAAGTTCATGCGTGACTGGATAGAAAGGACCAAGGGCGTTCTTTCGCACACCACTCTGCGTCTGTCCTACTCACTCGTAGGTGAGCAGACCACAGCATCAAACGCTCTGCCAATCTATCGTGCCAACAACGTATGGCGTCCACAGGGTGATCAGCAGGAAGTAGGTATTGCACTTTATCAACTTGGTAACTCAGACCTTACTTATGAGAAGAAAAACGAGTTCAACTTAGGTATCGACCTCGGTTTCTTCAACAACCGAATCAACTTTGTGTCTGACTTCTACTGGCGCACTAACTTCGACCTTATGGGTTACCTGAACACTCAGGGTTCCGGTGGTGAGGTTCGCAAGTTCGGTAACGTGGCTACCATGAAGTCTCACGGTATGGAGTTCACACTCTCAAGCCGCAACATCTCAACCAAAGACTGGACTTGGACTACCGACCTTACGCTGTCTTACACAAAGACTAAGATTACCGACCTCTTGGCTCAGAGCCGTGTCATCGACCTCGTAGGCGTTAATGGTTACATGCGTGAGGGCTACGACCATCGTGCCTTGTTCTCTATCCCGTTCGTTGGTCTTAGCGATGAAGGTATTCCTATGATTATAAACGAAGAGGGTGAGGTAACAACTACCGAAATCAACTTCCAGGAGTACGAGAGTCTTGACTTCCTGAAGTACGAAGGTCCCACAGAGCCTTCAACCACCGGCGGTCTTAACAACACCCTGCGTTGGAAGAACTGGCGTCTTAACGTCTTCATTACTTATTCGTTCGGTAACAAGATTCGTCTCACCCCGACATTCTCGGCAGCCTACTCCGACCTCGACGCTATGCCGAAGGAGTTCAAGAACCGCTGGATGGCTCCTGGTGACGAGAACTATACCGACATTCCGGCTATCGCAAGTCTGCGTCAGTACTATAGCGACCGCCAGATCAGCTATGCTTACAATGCATACAACTACTCTACAGCACGTATTGCAGACGGTGGTTTCATTCGTCTGAAGGACGTATCACTCACTTACGACTTCCCCCGCACACTGATTAGCAAGATTGGTCTTAGCACAGCTTCCCTGAAGCTCGATGCCACCAACCTCTGGCTTATCTATGCCGACAAGAAGTTGAATGGACAAGATCCTGAATATGCTAACGTTGGTGGTGTTTCTTCACCGCTGTCTAAGCAGTTCACTTTCACCGTTCGTCTGGGACTTTAATGAGTTATGAGTAAGTTATTAAGTTTTTTAGAAGATATGAAAGCATATACATATATTAAATATACTATGGCTGCTGCGATAGCAGTAACACTGGCTTCGTGCAGCGACTTCCTCGACCAGTTGCCTGATGAGCGTACAGATCTGGACACAGAAGACAAGGTCGAGCAGTTATTGATGACCTCTTACCCGGTTGCCAACTACAGTTGGTTGTGCGAGCTGTCGAGCGATAACCTCATCGACAATCAGGCTCCCCACATGCCTTCAGGTCCTTGGGACAAGCAGATTCTCAGCCACTATAACTATAGCGCATACAGCCGTATGGACGACGAACTCTACCGCTTTGACCCGGCAGAGTCAGCAACCTACAGTGACTCTGACTCTCCAGGTGAAATCTGGGAGTACTATTACAACTCTATTGCATGTGCCAATGCAGCACTCGAAGCATTGGAGAGTTTCCGCGACCAGGAAGGTCATCTGACACAGCGTCAAGAGAACATCCGTTCTGAGGCTCTTCTGCTCCGTGCATACTGCCACTTCATTCTCGTGAATGTATTCTCACAGGCATACAAGGATGAGGAAGCCAGCAAGAACGACATCGGTATTCCTTACGTTACCGAGCGTGAGACAGAGCTCCGCAAGGAATACGATCGCGGAAACGTAACCGATACATATAAGAAAATTGGTGAAGACCTCGAGGAAGGATTGAAGAACGTTACTGACAACTACTATCAAACACCGAAGTACCACTTCAATACCAATGCAGCACATGCTTTCGCTGCCCGCTACTACCTCTACAAGCGTAACTACGAGAAGGTTATCGAGCATGCCAACTACGTCCTTGGCACCGACTCCGCATCAGCAGGCAAAATGATGATGAACTATGCTGCTTTCGCCAACTGTTCTTCGTCTGACGACTATGCTAACGCATGGCACAGTCCCGACCGCAACAACAACCTGTTGCTGCTGACCACATACTCGCTCTACGATCGCCGCAGTTTCGGCTATCGCTACTCTCTGGCAGGTGATGTTTCGCGCGAAGTACTTATGATTCACAGTTCACCACTGTGGAGCAACTACTACCTCTCTCCTATAGGTATTGTAGGTGGTTTCGCTTGGTCAAGTTCTTCTGCCGACTACGGATTCTTCACCACCAAGGTGGGTGAGCACTTCGAATACAGCAACAAACTGGCTGGTATCGGATATGTACATACTATCGTACGCGCATTTACATCCAACAATCTGCTCCTCGAGCGTGCAGAGGCTAATATCATGCTTGGCAACATAGAGGCAGCACAGAACGACCTGCGCTGGTACTGGAACTGCTCTATCGACAATTTCTCTGATACTGACAAGCAGGCTTACCTTGACCCGGGTTATATCAAGTATATGACGAACGACATATTCGACAGTTACTACGGTCAGAGCGATAAGATAAACTGTTTTGACAACTGGGACTTCACCCAGAAGAACGTCAGCAGTTCGTTCGTCGTTTCTTCCGACAAGGTTAAATACATGAACTGTCTTAACGACTTCCGCCGATTCGAGAACTGTAACGAGGGACTCCGCTTCTTCGACCTCAAGCGCTGGGGTATAGAATGGACTCACCATGTTGGTAACGAGAGCACTGAGTATCTCATGAAGGGTAACGACGTTCGCCGTGCCATCGAACTTCCTTGGGAGTCTCTCTCTGCCGGTATGGACTCTTCACGTCCTACTTCAAACGTCACTGATGGTCCGAAGCCCGAGAACGACACACGTAAGTTTAGAATTCCAGAACAATAAAACAAGGAGGAAAAGATAATGAAAAAAAGCATTAAGATACTAATGGTTGTCGCAACAGCAATGGTTGCCTTCTCGTTCGGAGCCTGCTCCGACGACGATCTGGGTGCTACCATTTTCGACACCACCGATTATCCGTTAGACAGATCGGCATATACATTCCCGCTCGACACATTTGTCAAGGTGAACTTCCAGGAGCCTTACAACGTGCGCTATATGTATAAGATGAACGACATGGGACTCAGTTCTTCTGACCTTCAGAAGAACCTCACCCCTTGTTCATACGACCAGAGTGTGGACCTTGCAACACTGGCAAAATACCTCTGGTTCGACGTTTACAAGGATCTTGCTGATGAGCACGAGGTATTCCTCAAGAAGTACAGCCCGCGTATCATCCATATCGTAGGTTCCAAGTCGCTCAACGTGTCTCAGGGTACAGAGACCCTTGGTGTTGCCGAGGGCGGTCTGAAGATTACTCTTTACAACGCCAACAACCTGAGTGTTGACAACATTGACGTTATGAACGAGTACTTCTTCAAGACCATGCACCACGAGTTCGGGCACATCCTCGACCAGACGAAGTCGCGTCCCTTGGCATTCAACATGCTGTCCAATGGTCAGTACGATGCCTCTGGCTGGACCAACACTCCCGACTCTGTAGCTGCCGGACGTGGTTTCATCTCTCCTTATGCATCAAGCCAAGCCCGCGAGGACTGGGTTGAGGTACTTGCCAACTACGTTACTCTCGACACCCTTTCATGGGAAAGAGCAATCGGTTCGGCAGAATACGAGTGGGAAGAGATAGACTGCGCAAGCCTTAGCGACTATAACAAGTTACTGCCAAAGTCTGGCTATGACATCGACACTATCGGTTATTACAAGCCCAACGAGTCAGGTGAGAACAAGATTTACCGCCGCGTTTGTCAGCGCGATGCCAACGGCAACGTTATCAAGGGCGAAGACGGCAAGCCTATCTGGCTCCACCGCTCTGGTATCGACGGCAAGAGCCTCATCCTGCAGAAACTCGATCTTGTTCGCGGATGGCTCAGAGACGACTTTGGTATCAGCGTAGACGCTATGCGTAAGATGGTTCAGGAACGTTCGTTCCTCACCGACGAGAATGGTGATTTCGTCTACGACAGAAACGGCAACCTTGTCAACCGCTTCACCTACAACAGGTATGAGTTGATGAACAAGTTGCGCGACGAGGTCAACAAGTACAAGGAATTACAAACAACAAACGAATAAATAATACTGAGATATGAAGAAACTCCTTTCTATGATACTGGTTCTATCTACCGTTCTCAGTATCACAAGTTGTAAATACGAGGAAGACGACATCTGGGATCAGTCGGCTGCAGAGCGCATCGAGTCGCTTTCCAAGTCCTATGCACAGACGCTCAAGGACTCCAAGGGCGGATGGGCAATGGAATACTATCCCACCAACACCTCTACCGAGGTTATTGGCAACGGATACCTCATCATGGCTAAGTTCAACGAGAACAATACCGTTGCAACTGGCATGAAGAATGCCTTCAGCAACAATAACTACATCTCCGACTTTTCTACATGGGAGATAAACAAGGACCAGGGTCCGGTGCTGTCATTCAGTTCTTATAACAACTGTATCCATGTATTCGCAGACCCCTACGATTTGCCATTTACAGGAGATGCCAATAACGATGTGAACGAGGAAGGTAAGGGAGCCCAGGGAGACTACGAGTTCATGATGGTAGAAGTACCCGCCGATGGAGACTACGTTCTGCTTAAGGGTAAGAAGCGCGGAACATATATCCGCCTTACCCCCGTTCCAGAGGATACAGACTTCAAGACCTATATTGAGGACTGCCAGAAAGCAACTGCAGATTTCTTCCCGACAACAAACTCGTTGGAGTACACCATCGTGCTTCCCGACAGCATCATTTCGACATACGAGTTCGCTTCTGGTCTTTCAACTTTGTATCCGCAGGGCAAAGACCGTGTGATGACCGGTGAAGTAAATCCCTATCTCGTGACAAAGCGTAATGACACTTACAGCGTTCGCTTCCGTGACAAGATAACGCTAAAGGACGATTCTCAGATACAGGAATTTACCTATAATGCAGAAGAAGACCTCTTTAAGAGTGTGGAGAATGAGAGTTGCTATATAGATGCTCCGGAATTGTCTTCGTATTTTGATTCAAGATTAGGCGAAAGCAAGTCGTGGGCTATGACTTCCGCTAACGAGATGTCATCTTTCTACAGTTCTCTATACTCGTCGATTTCGACAGAGTTCAAGAGCCTTATGAATTCTGACTTGAAGACAATTTCCCTGCGTAAAACTGGTAACAATTTAACCTTACGCCTCACATACGGTAGCGGTATTCGTCAGCAGTCACTCAGTTTCACTATTGACAGCTACAAGATGGAAGACGGCAAGTTCTCTATCGGGAACGTAACAGGAGACACTACAGATGCTAAGACACTGCTCAGTTCGTCTAATGCTCTACAGTCATTCGTCTCACTCCTTAAGGAAGCAAACACATTTGCTCCTACAACCACAAGATACAATCCCAACACTCTGAAACTTATCAACGATAACGACGCAGAGAAGTGGGTTACACTAACATTGATATAAAGTATTAAGATTGTTTAATTTAAAAACATTAAGTATGAAAAAGTTTACATTAATGCTCATTGCTACATTCGTAGCTGTAGCTGGTATGGCAATTGGTACTCAGAAGCACGCAATCGCTAAGCAGTTCATCTCAAAGAAGGTATTTGCTACTCCTTCAATCGCTCAAAAGGTTGACGTTAGCGGTGGCTTCGCTACTTACAAGAAGAGCATGAAGCTCAATGCTATTAAGGCTTCTATTGTTAAGGCTGACGAAGAGCCCGCAACCGACGAACCCGCACTCGACGTTAAGTCTGGTATCCTCGCAAATCAGTATACCTACGATGAAGTTGGAGGTGGTATGTTTAAAGACTACCCTGTTGAGGAAGTTGCTTATGCTGTTGATGGAACAACTCTGGCAGTTCAACTTAACTCATACGTTATCATAGCTGGTACTATCGGTGAGGGAACAAATGAGCTTAAAGATTATGGTTATGAGGTCGTTACATTCAAGGCAGGTGAGGTAATGGCAACCCTTAAAGCTACTGGTGAGGAACTCGTGCTCAAGGCTTGTGACTGGGATTCTAACAACTATGCTCCCGTTCCCACCGACGCTGAGACTTTCGTTGGTTATGTTTACATGGATGAGAATGGACAGGTTGATAACATCTACATTCCTGAAATTCTTGCTCTGGTGGGAGAGACATCTGGAGTTGTTATGGCTGGTGCTAACTACGACATCTATGATTGCTCTGCAGAAGACGGAACTGTATTCGTTTCTACCGTTACAGGTGAGGACTATCCTGAAACACAGGGTGGTGAGAACGAAGTTATCGAAAATGTAGGCAAGGCTTTCTTCTGGCTTCAGCACGAAGACCAGTCTATTGATGTATTGATTAGCGGTATTAATAACTGGTATCCAGAGGCATGGACAAAGGTTACTATCGCTGCTGACGGTACTTCTGCAAACATCGAGAACTACCAGTTCATCGGCCACTTCGCATTCTCTACTCCAGATGCTGAAGCTGCTTTCTATTCTTGTGCTTTCGGTGCTCCCGACGCTGATGGTTATGTAACTCGCGTTGACGAAGGTGTTACCTTGAACCTTGAACCAAGCGATGAAGGTGACCTCTTTGTTGCTGACGAGTCTGCAACATTCTATGTAGTCGGTAAGTTCGACGATGCTAATGACGATGAGTACTCTGGCATTTATAGCAAAACTGCTAGCATGAAGATTCTTATCAGCAACGAGCCCGCTGAGCCTATCACTGGCATCCAGGAAGTTCAGGCTGAGAAGAAGTCTATCTTCTCTGCAGCATCTTACAACCTCGCTGGTCAGCAGGTAAGCAAGGGCTATAAGGGTCTGATTATCCGCGACGGTAAGAAGTACATCGTTAAGTAATAACAAAAAAGAATAACGAGACTTTTTTAGTCGTACATTAACATACAATCGGGCGTGTCTTGAATGACGCGCCCGATTTATATATTACGTTCATCTGACTTTCGCGCCGCGAAAGAGAGTCTTTCGTTACGGGAAAGTGACTCTTTCACAATGCGAAAGTAACTCTTTCACAATGCGAAGGAAACTCTTTCACAATGCGAAAAAGACTCTTTAGCAATGCGAAAGTAAAACGACACGTAGAAGTCATGGCCTTTCTGTCGAGCAAGGATAGCAGAGAACTTCATTGCACACAAAATATCAAGTGGCGGAACCTGGATACCGAAAAAGAATCCCATTTATTTGATCTGTTTTCTGACAAATTGTCACAAAAAAGAGGTTAAAAGTGGATTTGGATACGATTATTAGGCAAATTTTCACTACCTTTGCCGACGAATCGGCGATGATGCTCACGTTCGGCAAAGGAGAGCACGCTCTCTTTGCGCTCGCTTACTCGCATCATTGCACTCGATTTGTGCAAGCAACGGATATGAAGCACTGGATAGGGATATATATAATAATGGTCGGAGCCTGTCTGATGATTTTGGCAGGCTGCACTGGCGGCGGCACAAGCGGGAAGCGGGTGCCGCAG
>JAFTFC010000163.1 GCA_017449725.1 Prevotella sp.
CCCATAACCTTGGTCCGACCGACCCATAACCTTACTCGGACCAAGGTTATTCCACGGTTGGACCAAACCATAAGCAAGGTCAGAATTCGGCATAAAAACGGCAAAAACGGCTCAAATCGAAGAATTTGTGCATGTTGGGATTTGAAATATCTTTACAATGGTCGAAAAATAACTTGAAAATACCAACACTTTTCGGAAGCAAACTCGCTGATAATCAGCATGTTACAAAGAAAAAGTATTACGAAGGTTCCGCAACTCGCAAATTGTTAAAAATACAACCGCCTGAATATCAGTCATTTAAGAAACCCCATGTCTTTTCCGATTCTTCAACAAACCGCCTTGTATTGCCGACAGGCAATGGTTTTGCGTAACGTGGAACCTTTTTCGCAAAAAATATTTTTCGGTGGAACCTAAAAACACTATAATATCGCCATTATAAATATACATTATGTTCGCGCGTACATTATATTATATATGCCTGCAGATACTCCATCATCCTGTTTAGGCAGTTCTCCTTTTGCTGCATCGTGGGGTGCACGTAGAGGTTGAGCGTCACCTGTATGCTTGAGTGACCGAGTATGGAGGAGAGAGTCTTTACGTCGCAGCCCGACTCTATGCAGCGGGTGGCGAAAGTGTGGCGGAGGGCATGGAAGCGAACTGAAGGCAGGTGGAGTTGGCGAAGCGTTCTGGCGAGATGGGTTCGAAGTTGGTTGGAGTTGAGCGGGGAGTGTGAGCCGGTGAGTATATAGTTGTCCGGATCTTGTTTGGATTTAGCGCAAATAGCTTTAGCCACAGAGGCATGGAGTGGCACTTCGCGGCGAGATGCAATAGTCTTAGGAGTTCCGACTACAAGATTGGTGCAGCGGAGCTTACTGTCGTAAGAGAGGGATGCGGTACGACAAATGCGGCAGAAACGCTTCTTGAAGTTGATATCTCCGACCTTCAGACCGCATACCTCCCCTATGCGCAGTCCGGAAGTAAGACCAAGGAGAATGCCCAGGTCAAGAAGTTCGCGGCGGTTTGCCAGATGTTCTATAAGTACCGACTCTTCCTTAACAGAAAGTATGTCGAGCGAGTCTTTGGCTGATTGATGCGGTGTAGACATCGTTATAGTAATATTATCGCACCACCCCAGTTCTACGCCATATCCTACAATCATCTTCAGTACGGAATAAATACCCGAGACCGTATTCCTGCAATAATTCCTTTGCTCGCAGTATTCAGCCATCGCTGCAATGTCAGGCTTAGAAAGGCTCTCTTTCTGTCCCAACAGCGGCACGAGATGATGTTCCGTAAGATATTGATAATACGTAAGGGTTGTGGGTTTGACGGTCATACGTTTCTCGTCAATCCACCTTAGAGTAAGTTCTTGAAAGTTCATAATATTAAAGGTTTTGATATTTAGAAATCGGCGCAAAGATACAAAGAAATCTCAATTAATATATTTATTTAATTTTGCCCCAAATTAGGAAAAAGTGTGTCTTGCGCACTCCTTGAAAACTAACGAATATATCTAACAACAAATCTAAGTATAACTAAAACAAACATTTATGTATCTACAAATCAAACGAGCCATCATGGCTTCACTACTTTCCATGATTTGTTTCGTTGCCTTTGCGCAGCAGACAGTCACTGGTACTGTGAAAGACGCGACTGGTGAGCCGATGATTGGTGTGACAGTGCTGTTGAACGGTCAGGCAGCCGCCGTGACCGACATCGACGGAAACTTCACCATCAAGGCAGAGCCGAAGGATGTTGTCAAGGTAAGCTACATCGGATATTCCGACCAGCAGGTTACCGTAGGCAACAAGACAAGTCTTGAAATCGTACTCCAAGAGGACAGCCAGACCCTTAACGAGGTCGTTGTCGTCGGTTACGGTACAATGAAGAAGAGCGACCTCACAGGTTCGGTTTCTTCGGTTAACACCGATCAGCTGAACGCCAAGGGTACTTCTTCTCCGATAGCTTCGCTCCAGGGTTCTGTCCCCGGTGTGAACATCACTCAGTCGTCAGGTCGTACCAACGGAGGCTTCAATGTTGAGATCCGTGGTAAGTCTTCTACCAACGACGACCTGAAGCCTATCTACGTTATCGACGGTGTTGTCTGCGACGACATGGACTTCCTGAACCCGCAGGACATTGAGCGTATCGACGTATTGAAGGACGCTTCTTCTACCGCTATCTACGGTTCACGTGCTACTGCCGGTGTTGTTATGGTAACAACGAAGAGCGGTGCAGGCGTGAGCAAGCGCGGTCAGCAGAAGCCGACCGTTTCTTACGACGGTTACGTAGGTGTTGTCAAGACAGCCCGCATGCCGGACTTCATGAGTGGCGAAGAATTCTATAAGTTCCGCTTCCTTAAGTTCTTGACTTATGCTGAAGGCGGTTCTGCAACAGCTCTCAGTGGACAGCCTGGCTACACTATGGGTACATATCCTCAGATGGCTCTCTGGAAGACAGATGCAGAAAACCCCTACGGAGGTTATGGCGTTATGAAGCAGATGCTCCAGAACGGTCAGACATACAACTGGCCCGACGAGGTTACCCGCACAGGTTTCCAGCAGAACCACTACCTCGCAGTTAGCGGTACTGCCGGCGAGAACAACGACGTAAGCTACCACTTCGGTGTTGGTTACAACCAGGAGAAGGGTGTTTATCGCGGTGATGATTCCAAGAAGATCAACTTCAAGGGTAGTGTTGACGCTAAGCTCTACAAGTGGTTGACCGGTGGTTTCAGCTTTAACGTTGCTCACCAGGAGAATAACTACGCTGACGACAACGGAGTTCAGTACGCTTACCGTATGAACCCGTTCATGAATCCATATAATGAAGACGGGACAATAGCTGACAAACCTGGTGACTATGTTCACATGGGTTCTGACAACGGTTATCAGTTCTCTGACCAGGTTAGCCCGCTGATTCTTCTTGAGAACCAGCAGAAGAACCGCGAGACATGGCGCTTGCTCGGTAACTTCTACCTGCAGGTACAGCCCATCAAGGAGGTTACTATCAAGTCTACATTTGCTCCTAACTTCACTCAGTATCGTCAGGGTACATTCAATGAGGCTAACGACCTGATTAAGGGTTATGAGGACAACAATGGTTCTGGTGACGGTAATCGTGCTATCCACCAGACACACCGTGCGTTCAGCTGGACTTGGACGAACCAGGTTAACTTCAACAAGACGTTCAACGACGTACACAACGTTGACTTCCTTGCCCTGAATGAAGTTATCGGCTCTAACAGCGAAAATCTCCAGGTAACAGCCCGCCGAGTTCTCGACGGTTCTACTTGGAATGCAGTAGGTACAGCTTCTGACCCCAGCAAGACTGTTTCTACATCTTCTTATTCTGAGTCTTCAATGATCTCTTACGCTCTGCGTGCTAACTATTCATACGCAGGCAAGTACATGGCTACAGCAACAATCCGTTGGGATGGTTCTTCTAAGTTTGCAGACGGTCACCGTTGGGGTTCGTTCCCCTCGTTCGCTCTGGCATGGCGTGCTTCTGAGGAAGAGTTCCTGAAGAAGGTTGACTGGCTGAGCAACTTAAAACTCCGTCTCTCTTACGGTGTAACCGGTAACAATAGCGGTATCGGTAACTATGCTACTCAGCAGACTGTAAGTTCTTCTGCAAACTACTACCCATTCGGTGGTACGCACTATACAGGTTACTATCCTTCTGGCGTTGTTGACAAGCTCCTCACATGGGAGTCTTCTCACGAGCTTAACTTTGGTATTGACTTCGGTTTCCTGAGAAACAGAATCAGTGGTAGCATTGATATCTACAATAAGACATCTAAGGACCTCCTCTTCGACGTAACCCTGCCTCTCGAGGCTGGTCTTAACGGCTCAGACCTTAAGACTATGACAACCAACGTTGGTAAGGTTCAGAACAAGGGTGTCGAGATTGCTTTGACTACCGTAAATATTGAAAACCAGGATTGGCGTTGGGAGACCTCGTTCAACTTTGCTCACAACAAGAACACCGTTAAGGAAATCAACGGTACAGGTGAGTCTCTCAAGGCTGACGGTCTGTTCATCGGCGAGCCCTACAACAATGTTTACCAGTACGACTGGGCAGGCGTTGTTTCTGATCGCAACATGACTGTTCCCGATAATGATGCAGCACGCAATGCAGGCTTCAACCCCGGCGACCAGATAAAGGAGAGCGACTACTATTATAAGGTTTACGGATGGACAGAGGGTAATGCTATCATTGCTGACCTTGACGGAAACGGAACTATCGACGATAACGATAAGCGAATCTTCCGCAAGGATCCTTCTTGGACAGGCAGCTTCACCTCTAACCTGAGCTGGAGAGACTGGGATTTCTCATTCTCTATCTATACAAAGCAGGGTTACAAGGTTGAGTCTAACTTCTTCGATGAGTACCTCAACTTCGGCGACCGCGGTCGTATGAAGCTCAACGTTGACTACTACATCCCCGCAGGTACACTGATTGACTGCGACGGTGTCAATGCCGACGGTACATACATCAATCCTGTTTACCAGCAGCAGACTCACTACGGTGAATATCCTTTCCCCAACAATGCAGCAGCATCAAGCGGTGTCGGAGCAGCTCAGTGGCTCGCCGCTGCCAACAAGGTTACCGACGCTTCTTTTGTAAAGGTTAAGTACATCACTCTTGGTTACACATTCCCGAAGAAGTGGATCAACAAGATTGGTATCCAGAAACTTCGTCTCTATTGTACAGTAACTAACCCGTTCGTATTCACCGACTACAAGGGATTCGATCCTGAGTGGGCAGACGCTACTAACAAGAATGATGGTCCGTCTACTGTTACTTGGCAGTTCGGTGCCAGTCTGAAGTTCTAATCATGTAACTTAAAAACTTAAAGACAATGAAAAGTATAAAATATATTTTAGGAATGGCGCTAGCTGTAGTGTTCGCACTTACAAGCTGCAGCGACTTCCTGGAAGCAGAAAACAAGAGCGCAGGTGGACAGACCGCTGATGACTACTTTACAACAGAGATAGGACAGTCTGCTTGGAGAACAAACACGTTCTTCTCACTGCGCAAGATTGTGACGTCAACTGATATCCTTGAGAACAGTTCAGACCTCTACTGGCCTTCTCGCGGTCGTGGTGACGACGAGTTCGTACGTTTCTCTCTAACTGCGGAGACCGAGGCTGTTCAGAACTTCTATGTTGCTTGCTACGAGCTTATCAACAATGCCAACGGTCTGATTTACTATGCCGGTGATAAGTACAAGACCGATGCCATTTTCCTCCGTGCTTACGGTTACTATATGCTGACACAGCAGTTCGGTGGCGTCCCCTACATCACAGAGTATATCAACAACTCTAACCGCGACTATCCGCGTGCTGACCTTAAGACCATCTACGACGGATGTATAGCTGACCTCGTATCTGTTTACGACGCAGCTCCCGAGAAGGCAGCAACCAACGACGGATCAGTTAACAAGCGCGCCATCGCAGCCCTTATAGCTAAACTGAACCTTGCTGCAGCATGGGATCTTGAGACTACTCTTACCGATGCAGCTCAGGGTAAGTACACTGTAACTGGCAGTGCTTACGCTACCGAGGCAGCCAAGTGGGCAGAGACTTCTATCGCAGGCATTGCCCTGACGCAGACTTTCGAGAAGAAGTGGGCTCCCTCTAACGAGGATGCCAACCCCGAGACATTCTTCTCTGTACAGTGGGATCGCGCAAGCTATCCTGGCACAAACGGTGGTCACGGACTGCAGAACGATTTCGGTTCTTACTATGGCGACATCAGTGCAACATGCATGAAGTCTGTCGGTTCTACAAAAGTTCCTTCAGCTAAGTCTCTCTATCTCTGGGATCAGGGTGACGAGCGCTTCGCAGGTACTTTCATGACTACCTTCTATAACACGAAGGATACTTGGGGTACCGAAGGTTACTATGCATACTATAATGCAACAGACGCTCAGAAGGCTGCTCTGCCTATCGCATGGCTCTATGCACCTTACTATACAGACAAGGCCGCATTCGAGGCTCAGCTGACAGCAATGGGAAGCCGTTTCAAGACAGGTCTGGCTAACGTTCCCCATGCTTACATCATGTCTAACCCCGTTGTTGCTTACAAGTTCAACGACGACGGTACATGGGAAGAGGACGCTGCCGTAAGTGGTACTTACAACGATGCTACCCTGCAGAACCGCCTGAACTTCACACCGGCGGTGAAGAAGTGGGACGATCCTAACACAGCTCAGTCTAACGGTAACTCTCAGGAAGACTATCGCGACATCGTGGTATTCCACGCTTCAGATCTCTATCTCGTAGCTGCCGAGGCTTACATGCTGGCAGGTCAGGATGCTAAGTGTTTGGAGAAGATCAATGCCGTTCGTACCCGTGCTAACGCAGGTACACTCGCTTCTCTTGCAGCTTATGATCCTTCTTACACTCATGGTGCACTGCAGATGGTAGACCTCGTTCTCGACGAGCGCGCACGTGAGCTCTATGCTGAGGGTCAGCGCTATATGGATCTCCGTCGTACACGTCAGCTGGTTAAGTACAACGTAGCCTACAACAACTACATTACTACCATTGCAGACATGAGCAATTCTGCAGGTGAGATTAAGTGGTATCGTCCGATACCTACCACCGAGCTCAGCTCTAACACTTCTGTCGACATGAAGCAGAATCCTGGTTATTAATCATTTTAAAAGTAAAAGAACAATGAAAAAGTACTTATATATAGCAATCGCATTGTTTACATGTGCACTGGGATTCACCGCTTGCGGTGACGATGACGGCGATGACTCAAGTTACGTACTCGTAGGTAACAAGGGTGAGGCTGTTGCTGGAACATACAATGGCACATGGACATATACAGATGCAGATGGAAATGCAAAGACAGCTGCTGGTCAGGTAATCCTGGCTGCCGGAGAGACTTCCGATGTAGTTCTGGTTTCTTTCCCTGCTAATGCTGATGCGCGCCTTAATGCCCTCAACGGCAAGGCTAATATCGCTCAGCAGGCAGACCGCTTCATCATCACGAATACCGCAGCAGCAGGCAATGGTCTTACCAATGTTGACAATGTTCAGGCTGGCTACCGTATCTTTGTAGAGGGTTCTGCTCTCGTAATGCAGTTCACTATGGAGAAGACCGGTCGTGGCGGTTACACTCATACTTACAAGTTTGAGGGTGCTAAGCCCGCTGCTGAATAAAACATAATAGGCAGGAGGCTGCCACCGTCGGTAGCCTCCGCCTAAATTAAAACAAGAAACTGTAAAATACAGATTATAAAAAACTTTATCTATTAACAATTAAAACAAAAGATTATGAAAAAAGTATTTTTACTCGCTGCTGTAGCTTTCGCTACTTCTGTTAATGCACAGGTAATCCAGGTTGACGGTGAAGCTCTTGGTCTGAACAAGGATGAAGCTGTTGCTCTGACTGCAGGTACTGCTGTTGGTTCTAATGCTGCTATCGACGTAACTATTGCTTTCGACGACACTTACAAGCTCGTTGACAACACGGCTGGTCTTGCTGGCACAGATCTTAAGTTCAACCAGATTGAGTTCGACGGCAATGTAGTTGTTACAAAGACTGGTATCCAGGGACAGAACAACCCGAAGGATGCTGAGGGTAACGGTCCTGCAGTTGTTCCCGCAAAGCCTGTTAGTGGTGCTTACACACTCGTAACTGCAAAAGAAGATGGTATGGTATATGTAGCATCTAAGCTTTCTTCTAACAAGTCTTATGCTATCTTCGAGGATGGTGCTTCTATCGGTTACAAGTTCGCTGTTCAGCTCGACGCTGCTGACGATCGTATCAAAGGTGCTCTTCTTAGTGGTGCTCTCTCAGACGAAGATGCTAAGAATCCTCAGCCTTGGTTGATCCGCATTGTAACTGGTGAGGCAGAGGGTGCAACTGCAGGTAACGGTCTTGGTGTTCTCGCATTCCCGGTTTACAAGGGCAGCCAGTACCTCGTTGGTGCTTCTGGCTCTAAGATTACTTGGTGCGGTGTTTACTACAAGGCTCAGGACGACGCTGTTATCGCTCTTTCTGAGGATACAGGCGCTGCTGAAAAGGTTACTATCTACGATGGTACAACTGGTATCGCTAACGTAGCTGCAGCAAAGGCTGAGAACGGTCGTATGTTCAACCTCGCTGGTCAGGAAGTTTCTAAGAACTTCAAGGGCATCGTTGTTGTTAACGGCAAGAAATTCATGAATAAGTAAGAGCAAAAGCAAGCTCGCTTGCTTTTTGCCGAACGAGAATGAATTCGGCAAAGCCAAGTTCATGAATAAGTAATCTACGATGATTATTCTTAACAAATAAACGAGGACAAGCTTCCGAGCTTGTCCTCGTTTCGTATTCGTAAAAAAACGCCAAATTATTTTGGTTCTTAATCCTAAATCATTATCTTTGCAACATAAAATCAATTAAGTATGACAAATAAGAATAGAAATGTACTTAGTAAGATAAAGTCCATAGCAAGGAGTTCTGCGCCAAGTGGCACTGCTATGTACTTATTTGGATCGCGTGCCCGTGGTAAGGCACGAAAAGATTCCGATTGGGATATTCTTATTGTCATACCTAAAGAAAAATTAGAACAGTCTGACTACGATACTCTCAGTTATCCGCTTGTAGAACTTGGTTGGATTTTAGGAGAAAGAATTAACCCCGTGGTTTATACGCAGAAAGAATGGGATGCTAATAGAATTACTCCATTTTATGATAATGTTGTTCGTGATGGTATAAGTTTATTATAGTTTATTATGATGCAACTTTACTAATATCATTGCAAGTTGAAAAGGCATTCCGATTTCTTAAGGATGCCGATGATATGCTTGAACAAAAGAGATGGGATTTGGCTGCTAACAGATATTACTATGCTTGTTATCACATGGTTCATGCTCTATTTGTACCATTAGGCATTGCTACGAAAACACATGATGGGACATTAAGCGAATTAGGAAAGAACTTTATTCTAACTGGTAAACTAGACAAGAAGTTCGGGCGTTTTTTCGCTAGAATGATACAATTAAGGATTAAAGCTGACTATAACAGTATTGCTGAAGTATCGGAGGAAGAAGTGAAAGAACTCGCACCTCTTTCTCATGAGTTTGTCAACAGCATAAAGTCATTATTGTAATACTTCCTCTATGGTAATTGCCTTTGCCTCTTTCTTTGTTAGCTGGCGGCTCCATGAAACGCGGCGGGTGGTAGCGGCTCCCTCGCCATCGTTGCCGTACTCTTCGTAGCGGGTGGTGGAAAGATTGTCTTTATTGCTCCAGCACTGCCATCCTTCGGGCACTATGTGGCTGCCCATGTGGCAGTTCATGAATAGGGTGTGGGCATACTGGCGCCAGGGACGACCAAGGAAAACCTTAGTAACTCCGTCAGCAGCAGTGAGAGTGCAGTTGTTGAAGACGTAGCCGAAAGCTACTCCCTTGGGAGTAGAGGCAGCGGTGATGTAGCTGTCTGCCTTGGAGTGAATGGTGCAGCCCTCGAACCAAGCGGTGGAGGGCCCGAAGATAAAGTCGGTGGTGCCCTCGATATAGCAGTCCTCAAAGAGCAGACGTGTTTCGCCGACACCGGTATAAACCGTGTCTTGGTTGCCGAGGAAGCGGCAATGGATAAACCGAAGGCGGTCGCCTTCGGTATGTAGTGCTACCGCCTGACCTAGTTTGGCGGCATTGTTTTCTATGGTGATGTTCTTTACAGTGATGTCCGAACCTTCAATCTTCAGCGTGTAGGTGCGGAAGGTGCCCATCTTGTTTATATTGGCGTGGTCGTCGTAGGTAATTACGGTGCTTTCGGCATCCTCACCGCACAGTTCGATGTTGGTAAGCCACGAGGGGATGATTACCTTTTCTTTATATACTCCTCGCTTCACGAAAATCACCTTGTGGTATTCCATGAAGGCGCGGCACACCTCTACCGCTTCGCCAATGGTGCGGAACTCTCCCGTGCCGTCGCGGGCAACAAAGATGGTGTCGGGGTTGTCGTATTTATTGGCAGCCTGGACCACTGCCCATTGACCGTTGACCATTAAGATGATTAGGAAAAGGATTATCTTCTTCATCGTAAATTATGAATTATGCATTATGAATTATGAATTATGCATTATGCATTATGAATTAATTATATAATCTGGTTTATCTCCTGTAAGCCCTCGATGACCTTCAGCTCGTCCATTATGAGCTTTACGTCCTCGCGGTCGTGAACGCGCAGTTCGATGCTTCCGTTGAAAATTCCCTGGTTGCTGCTGATGACCACCTTGCGGATATTAACGTTCATGCGGTCGCAGATAACCAGTGTGACATCCTTAAGCAGTCCCATGCGGTCGATACCGCTCAGTTCGATGGTGGCGTCGAAGAGCATCGTCTTGTGCATGTCCCACTTAGCATCCAGTATGCGGTTGCCGTATCCCGACTTCAGGCGGCTTGCCACGGGGCAGTTGCGTTTATGTATCTCGATACGGTGGCGTCCGTCGATAAATCCCAGGGCATCATCGCCCGGAATGGGGTGGCAGCAGTTGGGGAAGATGAACTGGTCGATGTTCTCTTCGGTGATGATTACCGGCTTCTTGCGGTTGAAGTCCTTGCCGACAATCATATAATTGCGGGTTGAAGTGCTCTTCTCCTTCGGCTCCTCTTTCTCTTTCATGAAAGGAACCAGTTTACGCCATCCTATCTTCGCTGTAGACTTCTTGTTCTTGCCCAGTATCTCGTCGATGTCTTTCTCGCCAAGGATGATGCTCTTACGACCGAGTCCGATGAGCAGGTCCTCGTGTTTCTGTACGTCGTGAAACTCGCAAAGGCGGTCGAGAGCCGTCGTCACTTCCATGTTATTGCGAGCCATGAACTCTTGTAGGATTTTCTCTCCCTTCTTCTGTATCTCGCGGCGGCCGCGGCGCAGTATTGCCTGAATCTTTCCCTTCGCCTTGGCGGTGCTTACGAAGTTCACCCACGACGGCTGCACGTGCTGTGAGTTACTGGTGAGTATCTCCACCTGGTCTCCGCTGCTCAGTTTGTGGCTCAGCGGCACCAGTTTGTGGTTCACCTTGGCACCGATACAATGGCTGCCGAGGAAGGTGTGTATCTGGAAGGCGAAGTCCAGGGCAGTACATCCTGCCGGCATCGTCTTAATCTCGCCTTTGGGAGTGAAAACGAATATCTCTGATGCGAAGAGGTTCAGCTTGATGGAGTCGAGGAAGTCCATCGCGTCGGGCTGCGGGTCGTCGAGAATCTCCTTGATGGTATGCAGCCAGTTGTTCAGTTCACCGTCTTCTTCGGTGATGGCTCCCTCCTTGTATTTCCAGTGTGCGGCAAATCCCTGTTCTGCCACTTCGTGCATTCGTTCCGAGCGTATCTGCACCTCAATCCAGTTACCCTTCTCGCTCATCAGTGTCATGTGAAGTGCCTGGTAGCCGTTTGCCTTCGGGTGGTTGAGCCATTCGCGGAAGCGGTCGGGGTGACTCTTGTAAATCTTCGTCAGCGCGACGTAGATGTCGAAACACTCGTTTACCTCCTTGTCGAGATTTGTCGGTGTGAAGATGATGCGAACGGCAAGGATGTCGTAAATCTGGTCGAAGGTAACGTGCTTTGTCTGCATCTTGTTCCAGATAGAGTAGGGACTCTTCACTCGCTCTATGAGCTGGTATTTCAGTCCCATGTCGTCAAGAGCCTTGCGGATGGGGGCGGTGAATTCCTTGAACAGTTCGTTGCGCTTTCCGGCGGTGTCCTCGAGTTGTTTCTGTATCTTGGTGTATTCCTCGGGATGTTCAAAGCGGAAACTGAGATTTTCCAGTTCCGTCTTTATCTTGTTCAGTCCCAGTCGGTTAGCCAGTGGGGCATAGATATACAGCGTCTCACCCGCTATCTTGTACTGCTTGTTGGCGGGTTGCGACTCCAGTGTGCGCATGTTGTGCAGACGGTCGCATATCTTTATAAGAATAACGCGGATGTCCTCGCTCATGGTTAGCAGCAGTTTCTTGAAGTTCTCTGCCTGAGCCGATGCCTGCTCGCCGAATATTCCTCCCGAAATCTTTGTCAGTCCGTCGACAATCTGTGCTATCTTCGGTCCGAAGATGTTGCTTATGTCCTCAACAGTGTAGTCGGTATCTTCTACAACGTCGTGGAGAAGTGCCGCACAGATGCTGGTGGAGCCCAGACCTATCTCTTCGCAGGCGATACGTGCCACCGCTATGGGGTGCATGATGTAGGGTTCTCCCGACAGTCGGCGCACTCCCTTGTGAGCCTCTTTGGCAAAGTTGAAAGCCTTTGTTATGAGGTCTATCTTCTTGCGGTGAGGTGACTTCAGATAGATATCCACGATAGCCTGGAAGGCATCGTTCACCATTTTGTCCTCTGTCGACATCTGCTCGATGTCCTGTTTCGTCTGCTCGTTATCCACCATGCTGATTGAGAATTGAGAGTTGAGAATTATGATTACTTTTGGTAATTATCTTCTGCGGCGCCGGCTACGGCTCTTGCTCTTGCCCGTCCTGCGGCTGCTGCGGCTGGAACTAACCTTGCTGCGCCCACGTCTACTCGTCCTGACGTTCTTTCCGCGGCGCCCCTTGCTGCGCGAGTATGATTTCTTTGTCGTGCGCTTGTATATCGGCTGCGAGTCGTCCACGTCGGTTATGGCGCGGCGTGTCAGCAGGTTCTCTGCGTCGTAGACATATATAGAGTCTTCGTTGTCGATGAAGATGTTGATGATGTGCTGCGGCAGGCGTATTGCCGACGGTTCGGAAGTACCGTTCACGATGTCGTGGCGATACTGCGGGTTCAGCGTGCGCAGCTCTTCTACAGAAATGTCGCATACGGCAGCAATCTGCTTCAGGTGAACGTCGCGGTTAACCACAACGGTGTCTGACTTTGCGGGCAGTTTTGTGCGCATCGGACAGATGTTGTGCTCGCAGTAGTAGTTCATGATGTAGTTGGCAGCGATGAATGCCGGAACATATCCGCGGGTCTCCTGAGGCAGGTAGGGGTAAATCTTCCAGTAGTCCTTCTCGCCTCCGGCGCGGTGTATGGCACGGCTAATGCGCTCCGGACCGCAGTTGTAGGCTGCTATCACGAGGTTCCAGTCGCCGAAGATGCGATACAGGTCGCGCAGGTAGCGGGCAGCGGCATCCGATGCCTTGATGGGGTCGCGTCGCTCGTCCACCAAGGTGTTCACCTTCAGCCCGTACTGCTTTCCTGTTGCCAGCATGAACTGCCAAAGACCAGTGGCGCCGACTCTCGATACGGCGGTGGGTGCAAGTCCCGACTCAATCACCGGCAGGTACTTCAGTTCCAGCGGCAGGTTGTAGGTCTCCAATGCCTGCTCAAAGATAGGCATATAGAAGTTTGCCGCTCCCAGCCAGTAAGCCACCGAACGGCGCAGGCGTCCGCTATAGCGGTCGATGAACTTACGCACAACATCGTTGTACGACATTTCCATCAAAGCCGGCATCCGCTGCAAGCGCTCGATGTACACTTCGGTGTCGAAGGTTGGGTTTATGTCTTTATAGTTACAATTGTTGTCCAGATCCAGATACATCTGTGAATAGTACTCGTTGAGCAGACTATCCACTTCTACTGAGAGAGCCTCGGGGACGTCGATGACTTCTTCGTCGCCGTTAGCGTCCGTCACTACATACTCGTCTTCTTCGGTTTGTGCCTGCATCCCGCAGTTTAGACCGAAGAGCATGATGGCGATTAGTAATAGGTTCTTTTTCATTATATTGTCTTTTTTCTTAATTTCGTTATTACGTTATTTCGTTATTACGGTATTACGTTATTACGTTATTACGGCTCTCTGACATTAAAAGGTCAGGGCGCAGTTGATACCCATTGCAGCGTTGTCGAGCGGATTTGCCGACATTCCGCTGTTTATCACCGACGGCTGAATCCTGAGGCTCAGGTCGTCGGATATATCGAACTCCGATAGCGAGGCATCGACGTAGGCATCTATTACCGACAGGGCATAGACGCCAATCATTATGAAGATGCTCATGTCGCGATAGCGGCGGTAGTAGTCCTTGCGGCGTTTGAACAGGTTCTTGTATGCGTCGATGTTCGAGTCGTCGATTGTCGCTCCAAGGTGCAGGAACTGGTTGTAGCTCTGTGTCTGCGGGTTGTCGTCCATGATGTCCATATATGCCTGCGAGTAGTCGTGGTACATCTGGTTGTTCCACGTTGCAGCATACAGACAGCCGATGAATCCTCCGTAGACGATGGGCAGTTTCCAGTATTTGCGGTTGTAAATCTGTCCTGCTCCGGGAAGCACTATTGCCAGCCACATTGCCCTTTTGGGGTTGGGGCGCCACGTGTTCCAGTCGCGCTTGGGCTTTATCTTCTTGCCCACCAGCTTGCCCATTGCTATGGTGTCGATATCCGCTGCCGGAGCAATGTTGCCGAGAGAGTCAACGTCCACGAGCAGGGAGTCAGCCCGTTGGGCTGACACTGTGGCGGAAACCATCAGAAGTAGCGCCGCCGCCACCGTCCTCATTATGCCGATATACTCTCTCACCCCGGGCTTAGTCCTTCAGTTTGTCCATTATGTTTATGATGCGCTCCAGTTCGCCCTCGTCGTTGAAGGGTATGCTTATCTTTCCCTTGCCCTTAGCCGAGCAGGTGAGCTGCACCTTGGTGTTGAAGAAGTTCGACAGACGCTTTGCCAGCGTCTTGAAGTCTGCCGACTTGTCGGCACTGCGACCGTTCTTCTTGGCTCCAATCTTCTTCTCGTCGCCCTCGCGGAATTCTTTTACCAGTTCCTCAACCTTACGCACCGAGTAGCCGTTCTTCACTATCTCCTTGAAGAGCTTTATCTGAAGTGCCGGGCTGTCGAGCGACAGCAGCGCACGGGCATGTCCCATGTCTATCTCCTTGTTCTGAAGCGCCATCTGCACCTGAGCCGGGAGTTTCAGCAAGCGGAGGTAGTTGGTTACCGCCGTGCGGCTCTTTCCAACGCGCTCAGCCACCTTCTCCTGTGTGCTCTGCGTGTCGTCCATCAGGTGCTGGTAAGCCAGTGCTATCTCTATGGCATTGAGGTCTTCGCGCTGGATGTTCTCCACGAGCGCCATCTCCATCACCGTCTCGTCGCCGATGGTGCGGATGTATGCCGGAATGGTGGTCAGACCTGCCAGCGACGATGCCCTCCAGCGGCGCTCTCCCGCAACAATCTGGTACTTACCGTTCTCCAGTTGACGCAGGGTGATGGGCTGAATGATGCCCAACTCGCGTATGCTGTCAGCGAGTTCTTGCAGCGCCGCGGGGTCGAACTCCCTTCGCGGCTGGTTCGGGTTTGCCTGTATGTCGCTGATAGCCACCTCGTTGATGGTCGAAGAACCCTGCACCTGCACACCGTTAGTGTCGATGAGCGCATCGAGCCCCTTGCCCGTTGCTATTTCGTCGAGTCCTCTTCCGAGAACGCTTTTGTTGAATTTCTTCTTTACTGCCATTGTTACTTTATTTCTTTTCCTCGCGGGGAAACCGCAAGGACATATATTTATCCCTTGTTTATTATCTCTTTAGCGAGATTCAGGTGGTTCTTGGCTCCCGTTGAACCGGCATCGTAGAGGATTACCGGCAGTCCGTGACTGGGGCTCTCCGAGAGTTTCACGTTACGCTGGATGACGGTCTTGAACACCAGCTCCTGGAAATGCCGTTTCACCTCGTCGTAAATCTGGTTTGCCAGACGCAGACGGCTGTCGTACATCGTCAGCAGGAAGCCTTCGATTTCGAGTTTCGGGTTCAGTTTGCTCTTGATAATCTTAATCGTGTTGAGCAGTTTCGACAGTCCTTCAAGTGCGAAATACTCGCACTGCACGGGTATGATTACCGAGTCGGCTGCCGTGAGTGCATTCACGGTTATCAGTCCCAGCGACGGAGAACAGTCGATGAGGATATAGTCGTAGTCGTTACGTATCGGCTCGAGCATGTTCTTAATTATCTTCTCGCGGTTCTCGAGGTTGAGCATCTCTATCTCGGCGCCAACGAGGTCGATGTGGCTGGGAATGATGTCCAGCCCGTCGATGTCGGTAGTGTACATCGCTTCGCGGATGTCCGTGTTGTTGATGATACACTCGTAGAGCGAACAGTCCACCTCGTTTGGGTCGACGCCCAGTCCGCTTGAGGCGTTTGCCTGCGGGTCAGCATCAATAACGAGTACGGTCTTCTCCAGTGTGGCGAGCGATGCCGCCAGGTTTATAGTGGTTGTGGTCTTTCCGACACCACCTTTTTGGTTTGCTAATGCTATTATTTTTCCCATGTTAATGCTTAAAATTGTTGCAAAGTTACAACTTTTATGTGAGAAATGGCTCTTTTTAGACCTTTTTTAGTAATTTTGCACCATAATAAAAAGAATTTATGAAAAATAAGAGACCCTTAATACTTATTTCGAATGATGACGGCTACCGTGCCAGAGGCATACGCTGCCTTGTGGAAATGGTGAAAGATTTCGGTGACGTCATAGTGTGTGCACCCAACAGCGGACGCTCGGGCTCTTCGTGCGCCTTTACCGTGACCGATTCGCTGCGGCTCATTAAGCGCGGCGAGGAACCTGGCGTGGAGGTTTGGTCGTGTACCGGTACGCCCGTCGACTGTGTCAAGATAGCCCTTGCCGAGCTGTGTCCTCGAAAGCCCGACCTCGTTATCGGCGGAATAAATCACGGCGACAATGCCTCTGTAAATACCCATTACAGCGGTACTATGGGCGTGACGATGGAAGGGTGCATGAAGTATATTCCGAGTATTGCCTTCTCTGTCTGCGACCACCGTGCCGAAGCAGACTTCGAACCTCTCCGTCCATATGTCCGCGAGATAGTGGACCGGGTTCTTGCCGAGGGTCTGCCGCGAGGCATCTGCCTCAACGTCAACTTCCCCGTTGTTGAGAAGTATGCCGGTGTGCGTGTCTGCCGCATGGCGTTCGGAACATGGGGTAACGAGATTGACAAGCGCCATCACCCCCGCGGGCACGACTACTACTGGATGGTGGGCGAATATACCAATGACGAGCCCGAAGCCGAAGATACCGATAACTGGGCACTTACCCACGGATATGTTGCTATTACTCCCACCACGATGGACGTTACGGCGTACGAAGTGATAGAAGAAATGAAGAAAAAGTACGAAGAAAGGTAATCATAATTCTCAATTCTCAATTCTCAATTTTCAATTCTCAATTCTCAATTCTCAATTAATGAAGTATTACCTGATTGTCGGCGAGGCGAGTGGCGATTTGCATGCATCCCATCTCATGCGCTCCCTGAAGAAATACGATGCTGAGGCTGAGTTCCGCTTCTTCGGAGGCGATTTGATGGCAGCCGAGGGAGGCACGCTGGTGAAGCACTACCGCGAACTGGCGTATATGGGTTTTGTTCCTGTCTTGCTCCATCTGCGCACCATCTTCCGCAATATGGCATTCTGCAAGCGCGACATCACCGAATGGCAGCCCGATGCTGTCATCCTCGTAGACTATCCGGGCTTTAACCTCGATATCGCCAAGTACCTTAGAAGTGAGAAATTAAAAACAGAAAATGGGAAGGTTTCTGGCAACCACCATCCGAAAGTTTATTACTATATATCACCGAAGATTTGGGCGTGGAAGGAATACCGCATCAAGAACATCCGCCGCGACATCGACGAACTGTTCTCCATTCTGCCGTTCGAGGTGGACTTTTTCGAGAAGAAGCACCATTATCCCATCCATTATGTGGGCAATCCTACTGCCGACGAGGTGCGACAGTTCAAGACAGAATACAAGGAAACCCGTGAGGAGTTCTCGCGGCGTCACGATATGCCTTCCGCTAAACCAATAATAGCATTGCTCGCGGGCTCGCGCAAGCAGGAGATAAAGGACAACCTTCCGGCTATGATTGAGGCAGCAGATGGATTTGCCGACTACGAGTTGGTGCTTGCCGGAGCCCCGGGTATAGAGCGTTCTTATTATGATAAGTTCATAGGCGGCACGCGCGTACGGTTCATCGACAACGATACCTACGCCCTGCTGTCACACTCCGCTGCCGCCCTCGTTACCAGCGGTACGGCAACCCTCGAGACGGCGCTGTTCGACGTGCCTCAGGTGGTGTGCTACAAGACTCCCGTACCCCGACTTATCCGTTTCGCCTTCAACCATATTATCAAGGTGAAGTACATTTCCCTGGTCAACCTCATTGCCGACCGCGAGGTTGTGCCCGAACTTCTCGCCGACCGCTTCTCGGTGGCGAATATCCGACATGAACTGAGCCGTAACCTCACCGACAGTGAGGTTACGGCTCACATGATGCGAGGTTACGGCTCAGTTCATGAGCGCTTGGGTAACCTTGAGGCTCCCGACAATGCAGCCCGCCAGATGGTGGAGTTGCTAAAGAATCGTTAGGGTGTAGATATATACTACCGCTGCGGGGAATGCCATCAGCGACGAGTCGAACCTGTCAAGCATTCCGCCGTGACCGGGCAGTATGTTTCCGCTGTCCTTTATTCCAAGAGTGCGCTTGAAAAGACTTTCCACGAGGTCGCCCCACGTGCCGAAGACCACGACCACCAGTCCCAGTCCTATCCATGCTGCGATGGCAGAAACGCTGATTTGCGCTGGAATAACGTCGGTCGTCAGCTGAGATATCGCTATGGCGGCAATTACTACGAATACCGCTCCGCCGATACTTCCTTCCCAACTCTTCTTCGGACTTATTCTGGGGAACAGTCGGTGCTTTCCGAGAAGCGAACCAGTGCAGTAGGCGCCGGTATCGTTGAGCCAGAGGAAGATAAATACCGAAAGCGGCAGAAGCGAATTGAACCGGATTAAGCCGTCGGGCGTAGCATTGAATGCCAACACGTTGATAGGAGAGAAGGGTAGGGCGATGTACATCTGCGACAGCATGGTGTATGCCCAGTCGTTTATGGGGTTGGGCTGCTTCAGGTATAGTTCTATTATGAAGAGGTACACAATGGTGAGCAGGTAGGGAATGAATACCGCTCCGGAGGGAGTTACTCCACTACAGAAGCCCGCCACTGCCAGGAAGAAATACACTCCGGCAACGGTGGCTATGAAACGGTTCACTTGAACGTCCTTAGTGTCATTGACAAGTCCCGTGAACTCCCAGATGCTCAGTCCTGTAACCAGCGCAAAGAGAAACACCATCGCTGTAGGTTTCAGGAAACTCGCTACTATTGCAGCAACGAAAAACACACCCGTTATGGCTCTTACTATCAAGTTCTTCATGGTTATTGAGAATTGAAAATTTAAAATCGAGAATTATGATTACATTATGCCTCTTCTTCTGCCGGCTCTGCGGGCAGGGCGGGTTCCATGATTTCTTCCGAGCGGCTTGCCCACTGTCGCTTGCCGAAGATGCGCTCCACGTCCTCGGCGAATATCACCTCGCGCTCTACGAGAAGTTCTGCCAACTGACGATGCCCGTCCTTGTGCTCGTCGAGTATCTCCTTGGCACGCTTGTACTGCTCTTCAATCATCTTCAGCACTTCGTCGTCCATGATCTTCGCCGTCGTCTCTGAGTACGGCTTCTGGAAGCTGTACTCCTGGTTGTTATAGAAACTGATATTAGGCAGTTTGTCGCTCATTCCGGCGTAGGCAATCATGCCATAGACGCTCTTCGTGACACGCTCCAGGTCGTTCATGGCTCCCGTTGAAATCTGTCCGATGAACAGTTCTTCAGCAGCCCTTCCGCCAAGCAGGGCACATATCTCGTCGAGCATTGCCTCCTTGGTGGTTATCTGTCGCTCTTCGGGCATGTACCACGCAGCGCCTAATGCACGTCCGCGAGGCACTATCGTCACCTTCACCAGCGGGTTGGCGTGTTCGCAGAACCACGATACTGTGGCATGTCCTGCCTCGTGGATGGCTATCGAGCGCTTTTCCTGCGCAGTGAGCACCTTGGACTTCTTTTCCAGTCCTCCGATGATGCGGTCTACGGCGTCAAGGAAGTCCTGCTTCTCCACCACCTTTTTGTCGTGACGTGCTGCTATCAGTGCCGCCTCGTTACATACGTTGGCAATGTCGGCACCCGAGAAGCCCGGGGTCTGGCGTGCCAGCTGGTCTACGTCCAGGTTCTCGTCTACCTTCACGGGTTTCAGATGAACCATGAATATAGCCTTTCGCTCGTTCAGGTCGGGCAGGTCTACATTTATCTGTCTGTCGAAACGACCCGCACGCAGCAGTGCCGAGTCGAGCATGTCCACACGGTTGGTTGCTGCCAGTACTATGACACCGCTGTTGGTTCCGAATCCGTCCATCTCCGTAAGCAGGGCGTTCAGCGTGTTCTCGCGCTCGTCGTTACCGCCCATCGCGGGGTTCTTCGAACGGGCACGTCCCACGGCGTCGATCTCGTCGATGAAGATGATACACGGAGCCTTCTCCTTAGCCTGGCGGAAGGCATCGCGCACGCGGCTGGCACCAACACCTACGAACATCTCCACAAAGTCAGAGCCTGACATCGAGAAGAACGGTACGCCAGCCTCACCGGCAACTGCCTTTGCCAGCAGTGTCTTTCCCGTTCCCGGAGGACCTACGAGGAGGGCTCCCTTGGGTATCTTACCTCCAAGGTCGGTGTATTTCTTCGGGTTCTTCAGGAATTCCACAATCTCCTGCACCTCCTGCTTCGCTCCCTCCTGACCGGCAACGTCCTTGAACGTAATGTCCATCTTGTTGCTCTTCTCGTATATCTTTGCCTTGCTCTTGCCTACGCTGAAGATGCCGCCGGCACCTGCGGCACCGCCCATTCTGCCCATCAGTAGCCACCAGACTCCGAAGATAAGGAGCCAGGGCGCCAGGCTAAAGAGAATGTCCAAGAAGGCATTTCCCTTACGGTTCTCGTAGCTGAACTCGCCAGTGAATTTTCCTTCGTTGCGCTTCTCGTCGACAAACGTTTC
>JAFTFC010000021.1 GCA_017449725.1 Prevotella sp.
CGAGTAGAACTCCGCCGTGGAATTGTCACCGCTCAGTATGCACGACGGGTATTTACACGTTATCGCCGAACCCTTCTCCACCTGTGTCCACGAGCGTTTGGAGTCCACTCCGCGCAGGTCGCCGCGCTTCGTCACGAGGTTCAGCACACCGCCGCGTCCGTTTTCATCGCCCGGGTACCAGTTCTGCACTGTTGAATACTTCACCTCCGCGCGGTCGTTGACGATTATCTCCACAATGGCGGCATGCAACTGGTTCTCGTCGCGCATCGGGGCGGTGCAGCCCTCGAGGTAAGAAACGTATGCGTCGTCGTCGGCTACGATAAGTGTACGCTCGAACTGTCCTGTTCCCTTGGCATTGATACGGAAATAGCTGCTCAGCTCCATGGGGCAGCGCACGCCCTTGGGAATATAAACGAACGAACCGTCGGAGAACACTGCCGAATTGAGGGCGGCATAGAAGTTGTCGCGATAAGGGACCACCGTTCCGAGATACTGCCGCACAAGGTCGGAATGCTGCTGAATAGCCTCGCCTATGCTGCAGAAAATGATGCCCTTCTCAGAAAGTTTCTCCTTGAAGGTTGTCTTTACGGACACCGAGTCCATGATAGCATCTACCGCCGTGTTGCCGCTGAGCGCCAGTCGCTCCTCGAGGGGGATTCCCAGTTTGTCGAAGGTCTTTTCGAGCTCGGGGTCTATCTGACCCGATGGAGAACCATCGGAAGCGGTGGCTTTCTTTGCTGTGGGGTCGGCGTAGTAGGAGATGGCCTGATAGTCAATCTCGGGCAGGCGCACATGTCCCCACGTGGGCTGCTTCATAGTCTGCCAGTGGCGGAATGCCTTGAGGCGGAACTCCAGCATCCATTCGGGTTCGCCCTTCTTCTGCGAGATAAGGCGCACCACATCCTCGTTAAGACCCACGGGAATTATGTCGGTGTGCACGTCGGTAGTGAAGCCGAATTCGTACTTCTGCTCCGCTACTTGCCGCACAAATTGGTTCTTTTCTGCCATGATTTGTTTTTAATTTGGGCACAAAAGTAATAAAAAAACTCCATTATTCATTCTTTATTCATTATTTTTTGTACTTTTGTCGGCAATAACGACCTACTAAGATGTATTTACACCGCCTGATACTGCTCCTCGCGAGCCTCATGCCGCTCTATGCCAGTGCTGCCCCGGCAACACCGAAGATGGTGCATATTGAGGCTGAGCGGCTGCCCGACATGAACACGCCGCGCTACTCGCACTCCGCCTTCTGCGTCGGCGGCGAGATTGTGGTGGTGGGTGGTCACACGTCGGGCTTCGTCCCCACGCCCACAGCCGAGTATTTTTCTGGCGGCGAGTGGCACCAGGTAGAGACGGTCTATCCTCACGACAACGGCTTTGCCATCGTCATGCGGTCATTGGCATTGCTGTTTGGTTGTGGCGCAGGCGACGCACCGCCGTCGTGCCGACAGAAACGTCCATCCAGCCGACGACCAACGATGAGGAAATGATGAAAACCATCGATGAGATCGTGGAGCGCGAACGCCTGTTCCTCAATCCCGACCTCAAGTTGAGCGACATCGCCGCACTCGCCGGCACCAACACCCGCTACGTCTCCGACTGTATCAACGCCGTGAAAGGCTGCTCGTTCTCGCAATACCTCAATGCCTATCGTGTGGAATACGCCAAGCAACTCATGCTTGCCTCGCCAAACGAGAAGATTGTCAACCTCTACATCAAGTCTGGCTTCTCCAACGAGCGCACGTTCTTCCGGGTCTTCAAGGCAGCCACGGGTGACTCTCCGAAGGAGTGGATTCTGTCAAGAATCTAAAAAACCGCCTCAAAGGGTGTAAGGGTGTTTATTCACAAACGGCCCATCGACAGAAAACACTCCCTGCCGATGGGTCCCCTTTCTCCCTCTTTACTCTTTTACTCATTTGTCATGTCCCTGAAATTCAATGTTAAATAAATACAAATATATTGCCATATAATTATATTTGCAATAAAATTTGCACGGGCATGAACGATTTGTTGCTACACAACCCATTCGTTGTAGGTA
>JAFTFC010000164.1 GCA_017449725.1 Prevotella sp.
AGATAGCGATAGAGAGGATAAGCGAAGCGCAAGCAACGGCAAAAGCGAAGTGATAAGAATCGTTCTCGCTGACACCCAGCGACTGCTGTGCCCACTCCATAATGCGGATGGCAGCGGTGGGAGCAAACAGGGCTCCAAGGTTGATTGCCATGTAGAAGATAGAGAATCCCGAGTCGCGCTTGTCGGCATATTTCGGATCATTGTAAAGGTCGCCCACCATTACCTGAAGGTTTCCTTTAAACAATCCCGTTCCGAAACCAATACCAACAAGGGCTGCAAGCATCACGATAAGTGCGAAACTGTCGCCGCCAAGAGGTACTGATAACAGCAGATAACCTGCAAACATAATGAGAATACCCGTTGTCACCATCTTGCCGAAACCGAACTTATCTGCCATAAAACCGCCGATAAGTGGGAAGAAGTAGACAAACATAAGGAACGAACTGTAGATAATACCTGCCGTACCGGGAGTCAGTCCGTAGTTAGCACGCAGGAACAGGGCGAATACCGCCAACATCGTGTAGTAGCCGAAGCGCTCACCGGTATTTGCCAGCGCCAGCGCATAAAGACCTTTAGGTTGATTTTCAAACATTTTCTTAAGTATTTATTTTAATCTGTTTTTAGTTTTTACGATATCAAAGAGGTAGGTGAGTTTAATGACGATATTGCCGAAGTTTGACTTACCGAAGTAGTCGCGCTTCGAATTTCCATAGATATTACCCAGACCATAGTAATAGCGTCCCTCAAGCAGGAAGTGACCCACGTATGGATTGGAGAACTCGATACCTCCTCCGGCAGCAATACCATAGTCGAACTTGTTCTCGACATCCATCTTGTACTGTTCCACAGTGGAATTTGCCCTGTCGGTAATATTTATCTGCTCTATGTCGAAGTTTTTGTCGGTGCTCTCACTGAGGTAGAATCCGAATTGCGGACCTGCCTGAACGAAGAAGTTCAGTCCTTTCTCCTCCTTACCCCAGGCGAGATGTGCGAAGATAGGTACCTGAATATAGTTGATTTTACGGCTGTACTTCTCGCCTACTCCAGTAATGCTGTTGATGACGGCATTTCCGTCCTTGTCTTCTATATCTTCTTTCCATCCTATCTGGGCATAGTTGATCTCTGCCATTATAGAGCATATAGTGGTGAAATACTTCTCACTGACGTAGCGCAAAGAGATACCACCGGTGAAGCCCGACGCCATCGACTGGGTAACCTGAGGTTCAAAGCCCACATCACTCATAATGTAGCCGCCATTGATACCCACAGCGAAATCGTTTCGGTATTTTCCCACCTGCGCCGATGAGGATAAAGGTAAAAAGGTAAAAAGGTAAAAGGGTAAAAATCCTTTTACCATAGCCCTCATCACATTTATAATACTTTTTGATGTCACGTTTTTTCTTTACTTTTTTAAAAAGCAATTGTCGAAATAGAGCGGTTACGGTTGTAGTGAACAAGCATGAAGTTCTTGTTCTGCATTCCACCCTTCCGCGAAGCCGGTTCGAAGCGCAGACGTGTCTGCAATGCATCCTTGTTAGGCTCTGTGCCGCGGAAGTTCTTACCTTCTTTTGCAATGCCTTTGATAAAGAACATTGCATGATCGTAGCCGGTTAGTGCGAAACGTGGCAGGTAGTTATTGTTCATAGAGACGTGGAACCAGCGACGATAGTCCTGTTCGAGTTGCTGGGTCTTCGACGAAACAATATTATAGTAATAGTACGAGGGCACGAATGTGTCGTACTTATAGTATCTTTCCAGATTTAATTTCTCGTACATAAGCCACTCGTTATATCCGAAGAGTGAAACCTGCACGCTTCCGTTCTTCTGCGTCAACTGATCAAGTTTGTCAAGCGCCTTTGTCAGTTCGGGCGAACGTGCCGAATTGAGTATCACCATATTGGGTTTGTCAAGTCGGAAAGCCCTTACGAAGGACTCCTCCGGTGAATTGAGGTTGGTGATATTGTACTCTATCTTCTTCTTTTCCAATTGCTTGCGCAGTTCGGCAGTAAAAGCGCCCTTCGTTGTTTCCTTGTCGTTGCAGTCGATGAATATCGGATGATAGTCTTTATATCTGAACAAGAATTGTGCTATGGCTGCCTTGTCAAGGTCTTCCTGTGGCTGGAACACTTGGAACACCTGAGGGTTGCTCTTCACCTCGTCGCTACTGATAGAGAAAGGTATTACCACCTTTGCATTGTATGCTTTGGCAAAGTTGCCGAGGTCCTTCACCTGGGATGTGTATAGCGGACCGAAAATAAGGTCGCACTTGTCGGCTCCCTCCTGCAGAAGTGTCGGTTTGATGTCAGCACCTTCGGGTACATTCCACGCATGAATGTCTGTCGAGATGCCCTCACGCTTCAGTTGGTCGCATGCCAAGAGTATGCCGCGATAGTATTCAACCATTCGCTTACCGTCGCCATTGTCATCATGGAGTGGAAGCATCACTCCCACACGCACCGTCTGTGCCGATGTCGAAAGGGTTGCAAGCGCAAAGGCAGAGCCTATCAAATATCTTAAAAAATGTCTCATAATTGCAATTTAATTCGTTTTTCGTGGCAAAGATACAAAATATTTTGTACATTTGCACGATATTATTGTATGAAAATGAAATTAAAGAAGATATTTTTTTGTTTTTTGATGCTCACGGCAACAACATCTGCCGTTGCACAGGATTTTCCCTATATAGCTCCTACGGCTACATATACAAAGCCTGACGGTACCACCGATGAGGGCGAATCGGTATCGGGAAATGCTCCACTCATAGGACATTTCGCTGCCAATCCCGCCAATGCCGATGAATACGACTGCTACTACGAATGGCGCATAACAATGGAAGGAGAGACAGAGCCTTACCTGATACGCTACGAAGAGGAGACAGAGGTGACATTCAACCGCGCCGGAACCCACGATATTGTGTGCTACGCCAAGTTCACCAAGGGTGATGAGGTGTACGAATATACCGATGAATACTGGGCAGAGACACCCCATCTCCGCTGCACCGTAAGTTCCAGTAAGCTGGAGATGCCCAACGCCTTCTCTCCTAACGGCGATGACAGGAACGACATCTACCGTGCTAAGAAGGATAAGTATCAGAGTATCATTGAGTTTCATGCCACGATATACAACCGATGGGGACAGAAACTCTATGAGTGGGACGACATTTCACAGGGATGGGACGGTACATACCACGGCTCACCAGTGAAGGAAGGCGTATACTTCGTAGTGGTAAAAGCAAAAGGTGCCGACGGCATTGAATACAACATCAAACGCGACGTAAACCTCATGCGCGGATACACTGAGCGCACTTCAACATCTGGTCAGGAATGAAAGAATTCATTAAGGTTCGTGGAGCAAGGGTTCACAACCTGAAGAACATAGACGTAGACATACCCCGCAACTCGCTTACGGTGATTACCGGTCTGTCGGGATCGGGAAAGTCCTCTTTGGCGTTCGACACTATCTTTGCCGAAGGGCAACGGCGCTATATCGAGACTTTCTCGGCATACGCGCGTAACTTCCTCGGAGGAATGGAACGTCCTGATGTTGACAAGATAACAGGACTCTCACCAGTTATCAGTATCGAACAGAAGACCACGAATAAGAATCCCCGTTCCACCGTTGGTACTACAACGGAAGTCTACGACTATATCCGCCTGCTCTTTTCAAGAGCCGGTACGGCATACAGTTACATGACGGGTGAGAAGATGGTGAAATATACCGATGAGAAAATCCTGCAGATGATTCTCACCGAATATGCCGACAAACCTATCTATATCCTCGCGCCGCTGGTACGGGGACGTAAGGGACACTACCGCGAACTGTTCGAGTCGATGCGTAAGAAGGGATTCCTGCATATCCGCGTCGATGACGAGATTCTTGAACTGCAGCGCGGCATGAAGGTAGACCGCTACAAGAACCATAACATCGAAGTTGTTGTGGACAAGGTCAGCGGCAATGTCTCGCAGGCGGATCGTCTCCGTCAGAGCGTTGAACTGGCGATGCGACAAGGTGAAGGTCAACTGATGATTCTCGAGAAAGGCAGCAATACTCCGCGCTTCTTCTCGCGACATCTGATGTGCCCCACTACCGGAATATCCTATGGCGACCCCGCTCCTAACAAATTCTCATTCAACTCTCCCGAAGGCGCCTGTCCTGTATGTAAGGGTCTTGGAAGTGTTAATGAGATAGACCTTGGCAAGGTTATTCCCAACAAGAAACTGAGTATCCACGAAGGTGCAATAATTCCTTTAGGGAAATTCAAGAACCAAATGATTTTCTGGCAGATAGATGCCATACTCAACAAGTACGACCTTGACCTGAAGACTCCCGTCGAAGATATTCCCGAGGAGGCAATGAGCGAGATACTTTACGGTTCTTTGGGCAACCTCAAGATTGCCAAGGAACTGGTGCACACCTCGAGCGACTACTTCGTGGAATTCAACGGTATCATAAAGTACCTCAAGACGGTGATGGACAACGACGACAGCGCAGGAGCACAGAAATGGGCAGACCAGTTCCTTGCCACCTGCGAGTGCCCCGAATGTCACGGCGGACGACTCAACCGCGAAAGCCTTTCATACAAGTTCTGGGACAAGAACATCGCCGAACTGTCGCACATGGACCTCAGCGAACTCGACGAATGGCTCTACGAGGCAGAAAAGCACCTCGAACCGCAGCAGAAACAGATTGCCGCAGAAATACTCAAGGAGATACACACCCGCATTAAGTTCATGCTCGACGTGGGACTCGACTATCTTTCCCTGGACCGCCCTTCGGCAAGTCTGTCGGGAGGTGAGAGCCAGCGCATACGTCTCGCCACACAGATAGGTTCGCAGCTCGTCAATGTGCTCTACATTCTCGATGAGCCGAGTATCGGTCTGCACCAGCGCGACAACGAAAGGCTCATTGCTTCGTTGAAAGAGTTGCGCGACCTTGGAAACACGGTAATAGTCGTAGAGCACGATCGCGACATGATGCTCGCTGCCGACTACATCGTTGACATCGGTCCTCGGGCAGGACGAAAGGGCGGTGAAGTAGTCTTCGCCGGCACTCCTAAAGAACTGCTCAAGGCTGACACACTGACAGCGCAGTATCTGCGAGGGGATTTGGATAGTACGCCTAGTAGTTCTATTAGTTCTAGTCTTTCTAGTCCTTCTAGTAGTTCTAGTATTTCTAGTCTTTCTAGTAATTCTAGTGCTCCAGCCCTCACCCTCCACGGAGCCTCCGGCAACAACCTCAAGCATATCGACGTGGAGTTCCCATTGGGCAAGCTCATTGTAGTCACTGGAGTCAGCGGCTCCGGTAAGTCGACACTTATCAACGAGACGCTTCAACCCATATTAAGTCAGCACTTCTACCGCTCATTGAAACGCCCCCTACCCTATGACAGCATCGAGGGTATAGAGAAGATTGACAAGGTGGTTAACGTAGACCAGTCGCCTATAGGTCGCACCCTACGTTCCAACCCCGCAACATACACGGGAGTTTTCAGCGACATCCGTTCGCTGTTCGTTAATCTACCCGAGGCTAAGATTCGAGGCTACAAACCCGGACGTTTCTCTTTCAATGTCAAGGGCGGACGCTGTGAGGCATGCGGAGGTAATGGCTACAAGACTATAGAGATGAACTTCCTGCCCGACGTGATGGTGCCCTGTGAGGTGTGCCACGGCAAGCGCTACAATCGTGAGACTCTGGAGGTTAGATACAAGGGTAAGTCTATTGCCGACGTGCTCGACATGACAATAAACCAGGCGGTGGAGTTCTTCGAAAACGTTCCGGAGATACTGCGAAAGATAAAGACTATACAGGACGTCGGACTGGGTTACATAAAACTCGGACAGCCTTCCACTACCCTTTCAGGCGGTGAGAGCCAGCGCGTGAAACTCGCCACCGAACTTTCGAAGCGCGACACGGGACGCACGCTCTACATCCTCGACGAACCCACCACGGGTCTGCACTTTGAGGATATCCGAGTGCTTATGGAAGTGATTCGCCGATTGGTAGACCGCGGCAACACCGTAATAATAATAGAACACAACATGGACGTAATTCGCCAGGCGGACCACATTATTGATATGGGACCAGAGGGAGGTCGTCGAGGTGGAACGGTAGTGGCAACGGGTACGCCCCAAGAAATAGTAAAGCAAGGAAAGGGCTTTACTGCACCGTTCCTTGCCAAAGAGCTCTAAGCATTTCTCGTACCTCCGTACCCCCGTACCTCCGTACCTCCGAAACTTAATAAACCCTCTCTCCGAATATCTTACTTCCGACCCGCACCATAGTGCTTCGGCACTCCACGGCTATCGGGTAGTCGTGACTCATGCCCCAGCTACGTTCCGAGAAACTATCATCATCGGCAAAATACTCCTGCTTCACTTCATCGAAGAAGTTTGCCGCAGTCATCATTTCACTGCGTATCTGAGTTTCATCGTCAGTATACGAAGCCATCATCATAAGTCCTCGAATCCTCACGTTCTTCATTTCTCGCCACTCGCCGTCAGCAAGCAGTTTGCGACACGCTTCGAGAGTCAGTCCGTACTTTGTCTCCTCCTCAGCGATATGCAGTTCGAGGAGTACGTCGATAACCCTGCCGCACCGTTCAGCCTGGCGGTTTATCTCGCGTAGCAGTTTCATAGAATCTACAGCCTCGACCATCGAGATATACGGTGCTATATACTTCACCTTGTTTGTCTGCAAGTGACCTATGAAGTGCCACTCTATATCCTTGGGAAGCTGTTCTACCTTTTGACGCAATTCCTGTTCGTGGCTCTCACCGAAGATGCGCTGCCCTTCCTCGTAGGCGGCAGTGATGTATTCGGCAGGGTGGAACTTACTGACAGCCACCAGCCTTACTCCTTCGGGAAGGTCTTTCTTTACTTCGTTCAGATTCTTCTTAACGTCGTACATCGGTTATTGCTCGTATTCGGGTTTCTCGAGTTTTGATGTTGCCTCGAAGACATCCATAATCTGTGTCTCTGCAAGGCTAGCAATGACATAGTCCACCATGGAACCGCTCATCACCTCCT
>JAFTFC010000165.1 GCA_017449725.1 Prevotella sp.
AACGTAGAAGAGTGCCAGCAATGCGCCAACCACGGCTTTGGGCATTTGTTTCCAATGCAGGAGCATACCGAGGCCTAATGCGATTTCAACAACTCCGGATGCCAAGACAATGAAGTCTGTGAAACCCGGACTGAACTGCAGCCATGTGGGAACCTGTGCCACGAACTCCTGACGGGCAATCGTCAGATGACTGATGCCTGCATAGGTCATAAACAGCCCCAGCAGCAGGCGGAAGAATGTCTTTACGTACTTCATAATCAATATTGTTTGTTAAGTCTAATTGTTAACTTCGTTTTTTTGTTGCAAAAATACTAATAAATGCCGTAAAATCACTAACTTTGCCGAATAATTTGAGAACAATTAAGGATAAGAAGAAGATTTTGGATTTACGACATTTCAACTTGATATGATACAGAAACAGATAACATTAGCAAACGCTGACGAAAAGTTAAAGCATCTGTATGAGACAGCCTTCCCTGAGAATGAGCAAATCCCCTGGGATGACCTTATTAGGCTCATTGACCAGATGTCTCTTGACTTTACGGCCTACTATGAGGACAATCGCCTGATAGGGTTTACCATCGTCTACCCCCGTCCTTCCTTCAACTGGTACTGGTACTTCGCAGTTCGTGCAGAACTAAGAGGACAAGGCTACGGTCAGCAGATACTTTCGCTGCTGATAGAGAAATACAAGGGACAAGCGTGCGTACTTGACATGGAGAGCCCCTATCAAGACCCGTGTCCGAATCCGGAGCAACGGAAACGCCGACATGGTTTCTATCTCCGCAATGGGTTCCGCGACACCAATGTCTATCGCAGCTACAGCGACGTCACGATGACAGTGATGATGATGGGGCCTGGCACGTTCACCCTGCAGGACTGGGACGACATTACCATCGAGTTGAAGCGATATTGGTGGCCAAACGACATAGGGACGGAGATAAAGGAAGCCACGAAGGAGCAAGCCCCAGAGATAGCCCGTTTGATAATGATGGCCATGACGGATGATTGTTGTCTGCATTTCTGTGGCGAAGGCTACGGACTGGAGGACTTCCGTGAGATGATGACCCTGTTAGTGGAACGGGAGGATTCGCAGTATAGCTACAAGAACACCTATGTCGCTCTCGATGGTGACAAGGTGGTTGGAATCTCCGTGAGCTACGATGGTTCCAAGTTGCACGAACTACGCCGTCCTTTCCTCGAACTGGCCCTGGAGCACATAGACAAAGATCACTCCAGCATGGACGACGAGACGCAGACTGGCGAACTCTATCTTGACTCGCTTGCCGTCCTGCCCGAATATCGCCGTCAGGGGATAGCAAGCCGTCTGATTAGGGCCACCAAAGAACGTGCTGACAGGATGGGACTGCCCTGTGTCGGGCTATTGGTGGATAGGGGCAACCCTGGCGGCGAAGCACTATACGCGTCCGTTGGTTTCCAATATGTTAATGACAGCCATTGGGGAGGGCATGACATGAAACATATGGTATTATGACTGCGACGGGGCATAACCGTATTGTTGCTTTAAAGCACGTCGAAGAGGGCATTGATGAAAACTATCGTTCAATCCCCCATTTGCATGTCTTACTTTTTTGATTGTCCAGTTCACGTCCAAAATTCTCTTTCTACCGTCTCGTCCATTTCTCCCTTACACTTGACCTCTGGTCGAGTGTGCTCACGCTCGGGAGAGTCAAAGTCGGCTTTGCTCTCCTCTCGCTTACTCGCACACTTCGGACAGGTTTTCTTGTCCCAAATTCTGATATTATCGCTGCCACACTGTAAGCACAGGCGGCCCACCTCACTACGATAAGACGGGGCTACATCTGCTATGATACCACCCACGACGATATTATGGATGGTCTTACAGTCAGGGCAAAACATGGCTGTTATCTGTTGACGGAACAAACCACGTCCGTCATACACCTCTGCCTCATACCCACAAGCCTTACAGCGATATTTCAGTTTCCAAGCCATCAGTCAGCCTTTCTATAGATTTAATTCCATAACAATATCACAACGGTCATAGGAACTCCCTTCCAGTGAAATCTCATGGAATCCCAATTTGCGGTACAGATGGATGGAGACTTCCAATTTCGTGTTTCCTTCAAGATAAAGACGCTTTGCTCCTATTTCCCGGGCATAGTCTATCAAAGCAATACCAAGCTGATGGCCGACATGATGCCCCTGCGTCTTAGGTGAGACTGCCATCTTTGCCAGTTCGTATGAATCCTTATCTGGATGGTTTATCAAAGCACAGCAGCCAACGACACAGATTTCTAAGTTCCTCGTAAATTACGTTACTTCAGCTGTTTGCCATCTGAGAATGCCTTTCCTTCTGTATCTCCCAACCGAATGTAGGTATGATGAACGGGGTCGTAGGTGATGAGATCCATTTGCTCTACGTCTGGATTGCCGTCCTCTCCCAGATAATGCTCGTCACAGAGGACATTGACGATTTCTGCCACGAGGTAGTAACCGGTCTCTGATTCGTCAATCTTCTGCTTTACACGACACTCCAGAGTCATAGGAAAGTCCTTGAACAACGGAGCATTCACATTGGGTGCCTTCTCTATCGTCCACCCAGTCTTCTGCATCTTATCAGGGGTATTCCTTCCGCTAACGATGCCCACATAGTCAGAAGCAACCAACGTGTCAACTGTTGCAAAGGTGACTGTGAAATCGTCATTGTCTTTGAGATTGTCTGTGGTCTGATGCGACCCTAGCGAGATAATGATTTCGTGCATATCCCATTGTCCTCCCCAAGCAGCATTCATGGCGTTGGGGTTACCTTCTCTGTCATAAGTACCGATAATCAGTACCGGTTGTGGAAGCATCCACGGTTTTGACCCAAAACTCTTCATTGTATTATTCATAATTCTTCAACTTTGTGCGAATTCATTCTTCACTCTTCAAAGATGTCATACTTCTTTGGCTTGCCTTGCAAACTCAAAGAGTGACTGTGGCAGGTGACAATAATAGTAGATATCATTTCTACTGCCCTCCCAGCCGACTGAAGTACTCGATGATTTCCTCCCAGGTCTTGAAGGTATCGCTGCCGTAATGGATGAGCGTTGCCATACCTCCTGTCTTTTCCCGGTCTATGAGGTAGTCGCCGTAGAGCAGGTCCTTTCGCTGCGTGAATACGGTGTGGGCATAGGCGGGCACGTTGATATATTCGTAGAGCCATGAAGTGACGGTCTCCAAGGTGTTCCCGTCAGCCGCCAAAGTGCCGTGGAGGGTGCTTTCCGACGGAGCAACAAAGTAGAGTTGGTAGGTTTCGAGCAAGGTGCGCACAGCTTTCTGCGACGAAGCGGTGGGCTTCTGCCATGGATCTACGAGAGTGTTGATGTCGATATAGACGATAGGACGTTCGCGATGCTCCTGACGGTCGTCAATCCAACGGATTACGGGGAGTATACTATGCACAAAACTCTTGTCGTTCATGCGGTGCTCTCCGTGAAAGCGGGCGGCTTTGGCGTAGTGCTGACGAAAGAGGTCGTAGGTATGCACCAGCTGGTCTTCATCACCGAAGAGTCCGATGACATGACCCTGTTCCTCGGGGTCGCTGGCATGTGCAAAGTTCCCTTCGCTCACCCTGCGGTATTCCTTCACAAGCGGTTTGTCGACATAGAACTCCTGAACACCGTCCTGTCGAGGTGAGAAGAACTGCTGCTTGCCCGTCAGTCCGTGCTCGCTCATAGTATCGGCTATGTTGAATGCCGGATTTATTACTATGCGGTCGAACCCATACAGCATTTCCGTGTACATGCCGCCCATCGACGTTCCGATAATCAGGTCGGGTCGCTCCTGCTCGCACACCTTGTGTAGCAGGTCCATAGCCTCCTGCGGATGGATGGGTAGGTCGGGAGCCACAACCGTCGCTGCGGGCAGTGCCTGCCGTATGCGGTCCACCGTTCCCGACCGTCCGCTGGAGCCGAAGCCGTGGACGTAGAGAATCTTCTTGTCACGCATAAGGTCGGGGAATTGCTTGATATAAGGGTTCTGCTGTTCCATCATTACAACACTATAGGTTATTGTTCTTCTGAAAGAATCATTTCAGGGGAACAGCAGCGAGGATGCGGTCGGTGGCACCTGCCTGTCCCTTAACGAAATGTCCTGCCTTGCGGCTGCTCTCACTGAGGAACTCCGGCTCTTGGTCGAAACGTGTCATCAGTGCAGCGAAACTGTCATAGTCGGTAATCTCGAAAGCGCCGCCCTCTGCCATAAGTCCCTGAGCCTCATCGAACTTCTTGTTGTTTGGTCCAATGATTACCGGCATGTCCCAAACGGCAGCCTCCAGTGTATTGTGGATACCTACTCCGAAGCCTCCGCCGACATACGCCACTGTACCGTAGCGGTAGATGCTCGACAAGAGTCCGAAGCAGTCTATCAGCAGGCACTGCGCCTCGGCAGCCTCTTCTGGAGTAGTCTGCGTAAAACGGACGGTCTTTCTGTCCAGTTTCGACAATATCTGTTTCAGGTGGTCCTCACCAATGACATGCGGAGCGATGATGAGTTTCCAGTCCTTATGCTCATTGAAGTAACGAATGAAAATATCCTCGTCGGGCGGCCACGAAGAGCCGGCAACAAACACTTTTGGCTTGGGCAGTGAATCGTTGGCAGTGGACTGTTGGCTATTGCCCTTAACGAAAGCCTCAACGATAGGCAGTTGCTTGGCAAGCCCCTTGATTGTCATTACACGATCGAAACGCGTGTCGCCCGTGATCTCCACCTCATGGATACCTATCTTCTCCAGCAGGCGGCGGCTCTCCTCGTTCTGAACGAAGAAACGAGTGAAACACTTCAGCACATGTGCATACTGGCGTCCATACCACTTGAAGAAAATCTGGTCGGGCCGGAAGATAGAGCTGACACTATATACCGGCACATTGCGATGCTTCAGCACATGCAGGTAGTTGTACCAGAACTCATACTTGATGAAGAAAGCGGCAACGGGGCGCACAGTTCGCAATATGCGGCGCGCATTGGTCACGGTGTCAATGGGCAGATACGTAATGATGTCGGCTCCCTGATAATCCTTCCTCACCTCGTAGCCCGACGGCGAGAAGAAGGTGAGAAGTATCTTGTAGTCGGGATGTTCCAGACGGATGCGCTCGATGATGGGGCGCCCCTGTTCGAACTCACCAAGCGAGGCAGCATGCACCCAAACGTATTTGGCATTGGGGTCTACATTGCGTTTCAGGGTTCTAAACGCACGACGCTGTCCTCGCCACATCATACGTACCTTATGGTCGAAGATGGCAGCGATGCTCACTCCCCACCACACCAGATACATTATTAAATTATACATCCGATAATTATACTATTTGACTATTTACTATTTGACGGTTGTTTTTTTGACACTTACTTCAGCACCTCGATGGCGCGGCGCAGGCGGCGCAATGTCTCGGTCTTGCCAAGGAAGGCTGAAATGTCGAACATTCCCGGTCCCTTGCCTATTCCGACAAGCGCCAAGCGGAAAGCGTTCATAACATCGCCAAGCTTGTATTCTTTCTCCTCAACCCATGCCATTACTATCTTCTCCTGGTTCTCCAGCGAGAAGTCATCAATGCCCTCGAGCACCTCTGCCAATTCGGTCATCTGCTGTGCCGAGAACTCCTTCCAGCGCTTGCGGACGGTCTTCTCGTCGTACTCTGTCGGTGGAATGAAGAAGAACGAGCAGAGATCCCATAGCTCGCTGACGAAGTTCACACGGTCCTTCATCATGTGAACAACCTGGGTAATGCGCTCCATCGACTCGTCTATGCCGTAGTTGCAAACGATGGGCGCGAAGAGCTTGGCTATCTCGTCGTCACTCTTCTTGAGCATATACTCATGGTTGAACCAGATACCCTTCTGATAGTCGAAACGGGCACCAGCCTTAGAACACTTGGAAATGTCGAAAGCCTCTACCAGTTCGTCAAGGGTGAACATCTCCTGCTCGGTTCCGGGATTCCATCCGAGCAAGGCAAGGAAATTGATTACTGCCTCGGGGAAATAGCCCTGCTCGCGGAAGCCATTCGACACTTCGCCTGTCTTTGGGTCGTGCCACTCTAACGGGAACACGGGGAATCCGAGGCGGTCACCGTCGCGCTTCGACAGTTTACCCTTGCCGTCGGGTTTTAGCAGCAACGGCAGATGGGCAAAGCGCGGCATAGTATCCTCCCATCCGAAAGCACGATACAACAGTACGTGCAGCGGGGCACTTGGAAGCCATTCCTCACCGCGGATAACATGAGATATTTCCATCAGATGGTCGTCCACGATGTTCGCCAGATGGTATGTAGGCAGTTCGTCGGCACTCTTGTAGAGCACCTTGTCGTCAAGGATATCGCTCTTGATAACCACATCACCGCGAATCATGTCATTGACATGCACCTCCTCGCCCGGTTCCACTTTAAAGCGAACAACGTACTGGCGACCGTCGGAAATCAGTTCATCGACCTCTTCCTTGCTCATTGTCAGCGAGTTGCGCATCATACCTCGAGTATGTGCATCATACTGGAAGTTCTGAACCTTCTGGCGCACCTGCTCCAGTTCCTCGGGGGTATCAAAGGCGATATAAGCCCTGCCAGCCTCCAGCAACTGGTCTACATACTGCTTGTAAATCTTGCGACGCTCGCTTTGGCGATAAGGTCCATACTCTCCGCCGAAAGACACTCCTTCGTCGAAACGTATTCCCAACCACCTGAACGACTCTATGATATAATCCTCAGCACCGGGAACGAAGCGGCTGCTATCGGTATCCTCAATACGGAACACCAGCTCGCCACCGTTCTGGCGTGCAAAAAGGTAATTATATAATGCTGTGCGGACTCCTCCAATGTGAAGAGCACCCGTAGGACTGGGTGCAAAACGTACTCTTACTTTTCTCATATCTCTTAATTTTTGTGCAAAATTAAAAAATAATTATCAAATATGCATTATGAATTATGAAATATTTCGTATTTTCGCAGGCAAAAAGAAAGAATAATGAAAAAAATCAAAACTCCTCAACTGACTGAGACCCACATATTGCGCAACACTTCTACCCGTGTAATACTGGTAATGCTGAGCGTTGCCCTCATAGTATGGTTCCTGCCCCGCACCAGCGGCTCACACCTTCACTACGACATCGGCAAACCGTGGGTGTATGGTTCTATTATAGCCGACTTCGACTTCCCTATCTACAAGTCCGACGAAGTACTGAAACACGAGCAGGATAGTGTCCTGGCACTCTATGAGCCATACTATAACTACAATGCGGAGATGGAGAAAACCCAGACGGCACGGTTTCTTAACGACTACAAGGACGGTATTCCCGAACTGGGCAAGGAATATGTAAGGATTATTGCCGACATACTACACCACATATATCAGTCGGGCATTGTCAGCACCACCGACTACTCGCGGGTGCACAAGGACTCGACAAGCATGATACGCATTGTCAACGGCAAGAGCGCCACAAGCATTTACACCTCTAATATATATAGTCAGATGAGTGCCTACGAGACACTTTTCGACGACAGCCGTCTGACAGCCCATCGCCCCATTCTACAACGGTGTAACCTCGACGAATACATACACCCCAACCTCACCTACGACGTTGAGCTAAACCGCACCGAACAGGAAGACCTGCTCAGTGCCATTCCCATTGCAAACGGAATGGTGCTGTCGGGACAAAAGATCATCGACCGGGGCGACATAGTGGACGAGCATACTTATAGAGTTCTGAACAGTTTTGAGAAGGAGACACAGCGCCGCAGTAATGTTACCGACGAGATAAGCAGTACGGTAGCAGGACAGGTGCTCTTTGTCTCAGTGCTAATAATTATCTTCACCACCTACCTGACGCTCTTCCGCCGTGACTATTTCGGGAAGCCCCGCTCACTTACCATGCTCTACGCCATGATAACCATCTTCCCCATCATAGTATCTCTGATGATGGAACATCTCTTCATGAGCGTATATATCGTGCCCTTCGCCATGGCACCTATCTTCATCCGTGTGTTTATGGACTCGCGCACCGCCTTTGTCACTCACCTTATAATGATTCTAATATGCGCTGCCGCCGTGAAGTACCAGTACGAGTTTATCATAGTACAGTTGGTGGCAGGACTCACCGCCATCTACTCGCTTCGCGAACTGTCGCAGCGTGCCCAGATGTTCCGCACGGCATTGCTTGTAACAATTGCCAGTTGTGTTGTCTACCTGTCGTTGCAGCTGATGCAGGACTACTCTATCTACGACATTGACCAGAGCATGTATCGCCACTTTATCATCAACGGTGTGCTGCTGCTGTTTACATATCCCCTGATGCTCGTAATAGAGAAACTCTTCGGATTTATCAGTTACGTTACACTCATCGAACTTTCCAACACCAACAAGGATCTGTTGCAGCGACTCAGCGAGGTAGCACCAGGAACATTCCAGCATTCAATAATGGTAAGCAATCTGGCAGCCGAGATAGCCACTAAGATTGAAGCCAAGGCTCTGCTCGTACGCACTGGTGCGCTATACCATGACATAGGAAAGATTTCCAATCCTGTATTCTACACCGAAAACCAGGCAGGAGTGAATCCTCTCGACAAAATGTCGCGTCCCGATGCTGCCAAGACAATTATAAACCATGTAGCGGAAGGAATAAAACTGGCAGAGAAATACAACCTGCCAAAAGTCATCAAGGACTTCATTTATACTCATCATGGTGAGGGAAAGGCAAAATTCTTCTACATTGCCTACAAGAATGAACATCCCGACGAAGTTATCGATGAGACTCCGTTCCTGTACCCAGGTCCAAATCCCTCAACGTGTGAGCAGGCAGTATTGATGATGGCTGACAGTGTGGAGGCGGCATCGCGCTCGCTCCCCGAATATACTGAAGAGAGCATCAGCCAGCTTGTCAACCGCATTATTGACGGACAGACAGCCGACGGTTTCTTCCGCGACTGCCCTATAACATTCCACGACATTGCCGTGGCTAAGCAGGTGCTTATTGAGCGACTGAAATCCATATACCACACTCGCATAAGCTATCCCGAACAGAAATAAAAAAAGACCTAAAAGTACAGCCGATTACGGGTTATGTAGGAGGCGACGCTCTTGTCTATCAGACGGGTAACGGACTTACCCGCGGCAAGCCGTTGCCTTATCTCCGTACTACTGACATTATATAACGGGGTGTCCACCATCCTGACTGTTGTAGGAAGCTGAGTCGTGTCAACCGGATAGCCGTCGCGGGGATATACAATTATACGATAGTTCGAAATAATCTCTTCGTAACGTGCCCAGCGGTCTATATTACACCAGTTGTCGGCACCGATAAGCAGTACAAACTCATCTCCGGGATAATCACGACGCAGTGCCTCAAGAGTATTCCAAGTGAACGAAGGTCGCGACAGGTGGAACTCATAGTCGCATGCCTTGAGTCCCTTCTCGTTCTCCAACGCCAGCCTCACCATGTTCAGCCTGTCATTGTCGTCGGCAAGGTCGGTCTGTTTCTTCAGCGGGTTCTGCGGACTTACCATGAACCACACCTCGTCAAGGTGTTCCCTCGCCAACAGGTTCCGTGCCAGAGAGACATGCCCCTTATGAACGGGGTTGAAAGAACCGCCGAAAAGACCTATTAACATCCCAAGAAATCCTTTATGATATGATATGCTTCCTGCTTAGCTTTCTCGAGGTCGTCATTGACCACTATACGGTCGAACTTATCTGCAAAGGTAAGTTCATATTCTGCCCGTGCCAGACGCTGCTCAATAACCTCAGGAGCATCGGTTGCGCGCCCTTCCAAACGCTGTCGAAGTGCCTCTATCGAAGGTGGCTGGATAAAAATGCTAAGAGCACGGGAACCGTAATAGTTCTTTATGTTACAGCCACCCTTAACATCTACGTCAAACACCACGTTCTCTCCCTTTGCCGACTGACTCTCCACCTGCTCCTTCAGCGTTCCGTAGAAACGGTCCTGATATACCTCCTCATACTCCAAGAACTCGTCGTTACTGATTCGCTGGCGGAACTCCTCCGGGGAGAGGAAGAAATACTCCACTCCGTTCTGCTCTGTTCCACGAGGCGGGCGCGAGGTACAGGAGATACTGAAAGCGAGGCGGAGTTCTGGGTGTTCGGTCATCAGCCAGTTGATAATAGTACTCTTACCGGTACCACTGGGTGCAGAAAATATTATCAGTCCGTTCATATCATAAAGCGTTTAGTACCTGTTCCTTAATCTGTTCGAGCTCGTCTTTCATCTTCACAACGATGTTCTGCATTTCAGCATTATTGCTCTTCGAGCCGGTGGTGTTTATCTCGCGACCCATTTCCTGAGCTATGAAACCGAGTTTCTTGCCCTGTCCTGCGGGCTCTTCCATTGTTTCACGGAAATACTTCAAGTGGTTTGTCAGGCGTTGCTTCTCTTCGCTGATATCAAGTTTCTCGATGTAGTAGATAAGCTCCTGCTCAAGGCGGTTGCTATCGTACTCCACATCGGGAATTGTCTTCAGTCCGTCAAGTATTCTGGCGCGTATCTTCTCTACTCTCTCGCGCTCGAACGGCTCTATCTGTGCCAGTAGGGACTCAATGTTGTCTATCTTCTCAGCGAATTTCTTCTGAAGGGCGGCTCCCTCCTGGGTACGGAAGTCGACAAAGGCTGCAAGAGCCTGGTTAACAGCACTTAATGCCGCCTGCCACTCTTCATCGCTAAGTTCTTCCACCTCAGTACGGGTAGTCACGTCGGGCATGCGCATTAGTGTGGCGAACCAGTCTTGCGGCTCGGGCAGACCGGTGCGGTCGATGATGGCGCGCAACTGACGGTAGTAATTCTCCACCAGCGCACCGTTGACAGGGGTTGCATCAACGCCTGCCTCCTTTTCTATCCAGATGGCGAAATCTACCTTTCCCCTTATTACCGTCTGCGAAATAATCTGCCGCAGTTCCATCTCCTTCTCACGATATAGGGGAGCAATACGTGCAGAGATGTCTAACGCCTTGCTATTGAGCGACTTCACCTCTACGTTAACCTTCTTTTCCTTGTAGGCTACAACGGCTTTTCCGTAGCCTGTCATTGACTGTATCATCTATAGTATAGAGTTAATTTTTTGCAAAAGTACAATTTTTTCTTGGAAAATGCGTAAATTTGCAAATTATTTCAAGAAGTTAAACAATTATGGCTTGCATTTTAAGCATAGAAACGAGTACTAACGTCTGTTCGGTGGCTGCCAGCGAAGCGGGAAAGGTAATCTTCCATGAGGAGGACTTCAGCGGACCCAACCATGCCGAACAGTTGGGAAGGTATGTTGATGAGGCGTTGTCGTTCATCGATAGTCATGCCATACCTCTTGATGCCGTTGCAGTAAGCCAGGGTCCGGGCAGTTATACTGGTCTGCGCATCGGTGTTTCAATGGCAAAGGGGATATGCTATGGAAGAGATGTCCGCCTGCTTGCCGTTCCCACACTGGAACTACTGGCTGTCCCTGTACTGCTGGGGTACGAACTTGAAGAGGATGCACTGCTGTGTCCAATGCTCGATGCCCGTCGAATGGAGGTATATTCTGCCTTATACGACCGCGCCCTCCACGAGGTGCGTCCCACTCAGGCTGACATCGTAGAGGCTGACACATATCTGGAATACCTGGAGTCGCATCCAGTATATTTCTTCGGCAACGGAGCAGCCAAATGCATGGAGACGATAAACCATCCTAATGCCCACCTGATTACTGGTATCGAACCGCTTGCGAAGAACATGATGCCGCTTGCTGAGCGCCGCTTTTTGCAGGAACAGTACGAGGACGTGGCTTACTTCACTCCGTATTATCTGAAAGATTTCGTTGCCAAGCAACCAAAGAAACTCATTTAATCAGAATATTAAGATCATGAATATACAAGGAATGGACTACAACACTCAGCGAGAAAGACTCCTTATGTCGGAATACGGCAGAGAGATACAGCAGATGGTGGATTATGCCATCGGTCTCCCTACCAAGGAGGAGCGACAGCGATGTGCCGAGAAGATTATTGAAACCATGGCTCACATGGTTCAGCAACAGGGAGGCGCCAAGGAAGAACTGACCCAGAAACTTTGGGACCATTTGGCTTTTATCAGCCGGTTCCAACTTGACATTGACTACCCTGTTGACATAAGCAATGCCAACAGTATCTCCACAAAACCGGATCCCTTAGGGTATCCCATGAAGGATATTCCTGTGCGCCACTACGGACAGATGCTCTTCGACATGTTTGAAAAACTTAAGACGATGCCCGAAGGCGAGGAGCGCGACGAACTGGTGCGTCTGACGGCTAATCAGATGAACCGCAACCTGCAATTGTGGGGACAGGGAAGCAACAACGAAGAGAAGGTGGCAAGCGACCTCGCGCGCTTCACCGACGGCAAGATACAACTCGACATCGACACTTTCGTATTTGACTACACTTCTGACAAGCAACCCTCACAGGGAGACACGGGAAAGAAACGTAAACGTAAGTAACGGATGAATTCATTTATCATTGAAGGCGGTCATCTGCTTAGCGGAACGATAACACCACAAGGGGCTAAGAACGAAGCCCTGCAGGTTATCTGTGCCACCCTGCTGACAAGCGAGGCGGTTACAATCAATAACATCCCGGACATCCTGGATGTAAACAACCTTATACAACTGCTGCGCGACATCGGCGTTAAGGTTACACAGCACAACCGCCACGACTACACATTCCAAGCCGATGACATCAGTCTCGCATATCTTCAGAGCGATGAGTTCGTGCGTAAGTGCGCTGCGCTGCGCGGTTCGGTGTTGATGATTGGTCCCCTCTTGGGACGCTTTGGTAAGGCTGTCGTAGCCGAACCGGGTGGCGACAAGATTGGCAGACGCCGACTCGACACACACTTCCTCGGTTTTAAGAATCTCGGCGCTAAGTTCGACTTCAACGAGCAACGCAATGTTTACGAGATACATTCGCCTCGCCTTAAGGGGTGCTATATGCTGCTCGACGAGGCTTCTGTTACCGGTACTGCCAACATCATCATGGCTTCGGTACTCGCCAAGGGAACAACAACTATTTATAACGCTGCCTGCGAACCATACATACAGCAGTTATGCCGCCTGCTTCAAGGAATGGGAGCGCGCATTGAAGGCATTGGCAGCAACCTGCTTACTATTGAAGGCAGCGGCAGCCTCCACGGCACCACCCATCGCATCCTGCCCGACATGATTGAGGTGGGTTCATTCATCGGTATGGCGGCAATGTGCGGAGACGGAATACGTATAAAAGACGTATCGATAGAGAACCTCGGCATTATTCCCGAAGCGTTCCGCCGCCTGGGCATCAAAGTAAAAGTTGAGGGCGACGACCTCTACGTTCCACGCCAGTCACACTATCAGATAGACTCGTTCATCGACGGCTCCATAATGACTCTCGCCGATGCCCCGTGGCCCGGTCTGACGCCCGACCTGCTTTCTGTACTGCTTGTCGTGGCTACTCAGGCACGAGGTTCGGTGCTCTTCCACCAGAAAATGTTCGAGAGCCGCCTGTTCTTTGTCGACAAACTTATCGACATGGGTGCACAGATAATCCTCTGTGATCCACATCGTGCCGTGGTAGTAGGACATGACCGCAAGAAGAAACTGCGCGCCGGACGTATGACAAGCCCGGACATCCGTGCAGGTATAGCCCTCCTTATCGCTGCAATGAGTGCAAACGGCACAAGCCGCATCGACAACATAGCACAGATAGACCGCGGCTACGAGGATATCGAGAAACGTCTTAACGCACTGGGTGCTAACATCGTAAGACAATGATACGCAAAGAGGACGTCTACAAGATAGGAAAAATAGGCAAGCCCCACGGAGTGAAAGGTGAATTGTCGTTCATGTTCTCTGACGACGTATTCGACCGGGTAGATGCAGAATACCTCGTTCTCGACATCGACGGCATTCTCGTTCCGTTCTTTATTACCGACTATCGTTTCCGTTCCGACGAGACAGCACTTTTAAGCCTCGAAGGCATTGACAGTCAGGAGAAGGCTCGGCAGTTGACTAATACCGACGTCTATTTCCCTCGCTCGCTTTCCGACACTGACGAGGGTGATCTCTCTTGGGCGGAGATTGCTGGTTTTTCGCTTTTCAACAAGTCCGAATATCATCCGGTTCCTGAGAAGGTCGGCATCATCGCCATTGTTGACGACACCACCGAGAACATCCTATTCGAACTGGAGGACGGACGGCTTATCCCTGCCGCCGAAGAACTGATTGTCGAAGTGGATGCCAAGGACAGGAAAATAATAATGAATATCCCCGAAGGATTATTAGAAATATGAAGAAACAAATAGCAATACTCGGTTCTACCGGCAGCATCGGCACTCAGGCACTTCAGGTTATCGAGGAGCACAGCGACCTCTTCGAGGTCTACTGCCTCACTGCCAACAACCGCGTTAACGAACTGGCACAACAGGCACGCCGATTCAACCCCGCCGCCGTCGTTATTGCAAACGAGCAACACTACGACCGGCTGAAGGAACTGCTCGCCGACCTGCCCGACATAAAGGTATATGCAGGTATGCAGGCAGTAGAACAGATAGTGGAGGCGGACCCCATCGACATGGTGCTGACGGCAATGGTCGGCTATGCCGGCCTCTCCCCCACCATCCATGCCATACGTGCCCATAAGAAGATATGCCTGGCAAACAAGGAGACACTGGTGGTGGCAGGCGAACTCATTTGTCAGCTGGCTAACGAGAACCATACTCCTATCCTGCCAGTTGACAGTGAGCATTCGGCAATATTCCAAAGCATTGTCGGTGAGGGTGACAACCCGATAGAGAAAATCCTACTCACCGCCAGCGGCGGTCCGTTCCGACTAATGAGCGAGGAGAAACTGGCAACCGTAACTAAAGCTGATGCGCTGCGCCACCCCACATGGGACATGGGAGCGAAGATAACCATCGACTCGGCAACCATGATGAACAAAGGCTTCGAGGTTATTGAGGCTAAGTGGCTCTTTGGCGTTCCTGCCGACCGCATTCAGGTGCTCGTACACCCACAAAGTATCGTGCATAGTGCAGTACAGTTTGCCGATGGAGCGGTAAAGGCACAGCTTGGTGTTCCCGACATGCGCCTGCCAATACAGTATGCATTCACCTATCCCGACCGCATGCCGCTCTCGGGCGACCGCCTCGACCTGTTCCGCCAACCACTGGAGTTCTTCGAACCCGACACCAAGAAGTTCCGCTGTCTTGCGCTCGCCTTCGAAGCTATCCGCCGCGGAGGTAACATGCCGTGCATAATGAATGCTGCCAACGAGATTGTCAACCGTGCTTTCCTTGAGGACCGATGCTCGTTCCTTCAGATTGCCGAAATCATAGAAAAAACAATGAACCGCTGTTCGTTCGATGCCTCTCCCGACTACGACGTATATGTCCAAACCGACCGCGAGGCACGCCGGATAGCCACAGAATTAATTAAATAAAACAATGGAAATATTTCTTATTAAAGCTCTCCAGCTCGTGCTGGCACTCTCACTTCTCATACTGCTCCACGAGGGTGGACACTTCTTCTTCGCCAAACTCTTCGGAGTAAGGGTTGAAAAATTCTACCTATTCTTCGACCCGTGGTTCCATCTCTTCGAGTTCAAACCTAAGAACAGCGACACTGCCTATGGTATAGGATGGCTTCCGCTGGGCGGATACTGCAAGATAGCGGGAATGATCGACGAAAGTTTCGACAAGGAACAGATGGCACAACCCGAACAGCCATGGGAGTTCCGTGCAAAACCGGCATGGCAGCGACTGCTTATCATGATAGGCGGTGTGCTGGTGAACTTTCTCCTTGCGCTGTTCATATACTCCATGGTGCTCTTCACCTGGGGTGACAGTTATATCGCTGCCAAGGACATTGCGATGGGTATGAAGTTCAACGACGACGCCAAAGCCCTCGGATTCCAGGACCACGATATTCTGATAGGCACTGACAAAGGTGAGTTCAAGACTTTCGATGTAGATATGTTCCGCGATCTTGCTGTGGCTCAGCGCGCCGACATTATTCGCAATGGTAAGAAGATGAGTATCGAGATGCCGGGCGACCTTAGCCTGCTCGGCATGCTCAAGGCGAGTCCGCAATTTGCACGTCCTTTCATTCCTGCCGAGATCGACACCGTAATCCCCGGCACTCCCGCAGCTAAGTTAGGACTAAAGAAAGGCTATCACATCACGGCTATCAACGGCAATCCAATTGATTCGTGGAACGAATGGACTTACCAAGTAGGTGTGCTCAACGATATGATGACCGCTGCTACGACAGCACAGGACAGCCTGCGTCTACGCACCGTGTCACTCTCCTACCTCACCGATTCTTCTGACACTGTTTCTGTAGACGGTGTCATCCTCTCGCCGGAACTTCAGATAGGTGTGGGACAGACAAGCATGATAAACTACTACAAGCCCACGCAGGTAGACTACGGTTTCTTCGAGAGTTTCCCCGCCGGTATCGGTTATGGAGTTGAGGTCCTTAGTGGATATGTCGGCGACCTAAAATACCTGTTCAGTGCCGACGGAGCTAAGTCGCTCGGTGGTTTTGGAGCCATCGGAAACCTGTTCCCGCCGGTATGGGACTGGCATCTGTTCTGGCTTATGACCGCTTTCCTCAGCATCATCCTCGCCTTCATGAACATCCTGCCCATCCCCGCTCTCGATGGCGGTCATGTATTGTTCCTCCTCTACGAGATGATTACTGGACGCAAGCCGTCTGAGAATTTCCTTCTCAAGGCAGAGTATGTTGGCTTCGGACTTCTCATTCTGCTTATGGTGGTAGCCAATCTTAACGACATACTGCGCTGGTTACATATTATGTAAGCAGCGCAGCAACGCACATAAAAATGATGAGGGGCAGTCGTGCACGACCGCCCCTCCATTTTGTCCTCAATTAAATGATTACTCTGGCAGTGAAATTGCCTCTGAAGGACAAACACCTGCACATGTTCCACACTCTGTACAAGCGTCAGCGTCAATTGAATAACGCTCACCTTCAGAAATTGCCCCTACCGGACATTCGTCGATACAGGTTCCACATGCGATACAGTCTTCACCAATTACGTAAGCCATAATGTTATTTGTTTTAAGTATTAATAATGTTTTGTTCTCACTATTTGTGATGCAAAGATATGAATAAAATCCGAAATACCTAATAATAGGTATGGATATTTTCTCATTTTAACTTTTGTTAGCATAATAAAGGGGAGATAAATGAACTTAGCAAGTCCCCTCATACAATAAAAGGTGCCCAGACTTCGTTATACAATCAATGAAGAAGACCATTATATTTATTACCTTTTTATGGGTATCCGCAATACAACTCGTAGCACAGGAACGAACGGTACAGAACCGTCCGTACACCGACCTGCGACCATTCCACTTCGGAGTACTTGTTGGAACACATCTACAAGACCTTGAACTGCTTAATGTCGGTCCCCAGATAATAACTAATGAGGATGGGAGCCAGGTAGAGAAAATCATAACCTGCGACCAAGACCGTTGGGAATTGGGATTCAACGTCGGTGTGTTGGGCGAGTTCCGACTGCACGAGCACTTTGCACTGCGCATCGCGCCAGCCATGTATTTCGGAACACGCCACCTGACATTCCATAATCTTTCAGACAAACTCGCCGACGGCACCGACATAGAACAGCGCCAGGAGCTGAAGACGGCATATATCACCTCTGCCTTCGACCTAATTTTCGCTTCCAAGCGATTCAACAACCACCGCCCTTACATCATGGCGGGCATCAACCCCATGATGAACCTGTCGGGTAAGGACGAGGATCTGGTACGCCTGAAGCGGTTCGACTGCTACTTAGAACTGGGTATCGGCTGCGACTTCTATCTGCCTTTCTTCAAGTTGCGCCCCGAACTGAAGTTCATGTACGGTCTTACCAACAACCTCAATACCGATCATGTCAATAACATGAAGGACAAGAACATGCAGATGTACGCGAACTCAGTGAAAGAATCGCACGGAAAGATGGTGGTACTTACTTTCTATTTCGAGTAACGTCGAGAGTTATCTTTCCAATAAATATTCCGCTCTTTCCGTTCTGGTCGTTTGCCACGTTAACTCCGTCGGCATTCTTCACCCATTCCAGTTTCTTCAGATAGGTGTGCGAATGTCCGCCAAGGAAAATATCCGTGCCACTGGTGCGACGCATTATCTCCTGATCGGTCAGAGTGTTCACCTTGTCCCATCCCATGTGAGAGATACATATCACAACGTCGCACTTCTTCTCTATATGCAGAAAGTCTGCCATCTCCTGGGCTACTGCCACGGGGTCAAGGTATGTCACACCCTTGCAGTTATCTTCTGTCACCAGTCCCTCCAACTTCGGCGATAGTCCGTAGAGACCTATCCTTATGCCATCTCGCTTAAGCACGACATACCTCTTGGTAAGCCCTTGAACAGGAGTGCCGGTGAAGTCGTAGTTGGAACAAACGATGGGGAACTTCGCCATCTTGAATATTCGTGCCATATTCTCCAGTCCGAAATCGAACTCATGATTGCCTATCGTGGCAGCATCATACTTCATGCGGTTCATCAGTTCTACTTCTACATCCCCTTTGAACGTGTTATAGTAGGGCGAACCCTGCGAAAAGTCCCCACTGTCAATCAGCAACAACGAAGGACATGCCTTTCTCTCCTGCTCTACCATGGCAGCACGTCTCAAGAATCCTCCACGTCCTGCCAGCATTGTGTCGGCGAGGTTTGTGCTCAACGGCTCAATACAACTGTGGGTGTCGTTGGTGTGAAGTATCACCAACTTCTTGTCCTGAGCCTGTACCGACAGTACCAAGCAGAACAATATGCTTATTATAAAGTATCGTCTATCATTCATAGTTCTTCAAACTTAATTCTTAATTCATCACGATTCTTCCTTCAACCTTCGCGTCTACCGCTTCTCCCCTCTGCAACTTCTCCTTGAAGTAAGAAGAGATAACGTAGCGGACATTGTTCTCCTCAGCCTTGGGCATCAGTACGTCGGTTCCCGCTTTAAAGGCGGTCATGTCATCGTTACCCTGAGCCACATAGTCTATTGTCACTACCCTGTATTTCTTCACCGGGTCAACCTCATCACCGTTAATGCAAGCCTGCACTAACTGGCGATCCGACGCTCTGGCTGTCAGTTGTACACTGCTGCTCACGCCCTCGCCGCCTCTGCCGACAATCTGCCGGAACAGTTCTAGCACCTTCTCGCCAGACAGAGTCAGGAAACAAATCTTATTCTCAAATGGTGCCACCTCCATAACATCGCCAAACGTTATCGTTCCCTCGGCAAAAGCAGCCCTCATTCCACCTATATTATATACTCCGAAGTCGGGATGCTCATCAAACTTTGCTGCTCCCCACACCAAGATGTCGGGAAGCAGGTTCGACAGCGGACTCTCGGGGCGATAGGCACTGAGATAACGGGCGCTGCGCCCCACTACGGGTTTTCTTACGCTGTCTACCGAGGCCTTGAACGGAGCAATGTATGTCTTCAGTTCCTCGGTTATGGCGCCGTCGTACCTGTCGTCGATAAGAACTCTTGTCCGCTCAATACCCGTTACTCGGTACGAACTGCGGCAAGCAGCCATCATCAAAACGCAAAAAGTTGCAATCAGAAGATATTTGTTTCTCATATTCTAAGGTTTTTACGGCTACAAAGATAGCTACTTTTATGGAAAAACAAAAATAATTTGCCAATATATTTTGTATTTTCAGCCAAAGTTATTAACTTTGCACCCGCTTTTTCGACGTAACCGATGGAAGGAAGAAGAGTAGCCTGTCTATGTTGCGCGAAACTTATTACAAATTAAATAATTCAGACAATAAAATGGATTTGATTAAAGTTGCTGAAGAAGCATTTGCAACAGGCAAGAAGTTCCCTGAGTTCAAGTCGGGTGACACCATTACCGTTGCTTACAAGATTATCGAGGGTTCCAAGGAGCGTATCCAGCTCTACCGCGGTGTTGTTATCAAGATCGTTGGTCATGGCGACAAGAAGCGCTTCACTGTTCGTAAGATGTCAGGAACCGTCGGAGTAGAGCGTATTTTCCCCATTGAGTCACCCAACATCGACAGCATTGAGGTGAACAAGCGTGGTAAGGTTCGCCGCACAAAACTCTATTATCTGCGCAAGCTCACTGGTAAGAAGGCTCGCATCGCAGAGAAGAGAACTATTACAAAGGCTGAATAATAATTTCAGAAAAACAAAAGAAGCTTCCCATTGGGAAGCTTTTTTATTCTTATTTTCGTTATAACGATATAACGTTATAACGACATTACGACAATTACATCACCCTTCTTACGCCGATATATCTCTTGGCATAATAGCCTTCGGTCGACTTGCTTATCTTCACACCCTCTCTTGTGCTGGCATGGATAAACGAGAAAGTGCCGTCTTCATTCACATCGACGATAATTCCCACGTGCCCTACTCCACGACCGCTGCCGGGACTTGTGAAGAACACCAGGTCGCCACGTTGCATCTCCTCGCTGCGAATAGGAGTATTCTTGGCATATTGGTCGCGCGAAGAACAGCCTATCTGCATGTTCATCTTTCCAAACACATAACTGGTGAAGCCTGAGCAGTCGAATGCCGACGGTCCTTTGGCTCCGCGACGATAGCGCGTACCGATGTGTGCGAAAGCCTCATCCATAAGGTTCTCGGTTGCCGTCACATCATAGCCGTAGTCAAACTGGCTATCGTTGTACAGGAAGTCGTAGTTATCTATTTCGTGCCTTGCCTCATAAAGAGCCTCCTTGTCCTGCTTCTTCGTCTTGGGGCGACCGGCATTGGTCACCGTTGAAGCGGTGAAGAGCAACATTACTAAGCAAAGGACTACTTTTTTCTGCATCAATCTTTTTACTCTATTATTCAAAATCGATGCAAAAATACGAAAAATAATGCAGTTATCAAAGCCTATTTACATACTTTAGGTATTTTCTGCAAATATTTATACAATTGTTAACGCACACTAAAATCCGCTTTATGCAGTTTCCTATGCACGCCTATAGCCGGCACCTCCGGCATCTATTCGCAGGAAAATGAAGAGCAACAGGGTGAATCCCCACAGCGAACTACCGCCATAACTGAAGAACGGTAGCGGAATACCTATCACAGGCGTCAATCCCAGCACCATCCCCACATTGATGAACACGTGGAAGAGAAAGATACTCACCACGCAATACCCATAGACTCTGCCAAAGCGGAACGGTTGTCGCTCGGCAAGTACTACCAAGCGCAGTATCAGCGCCAGGAACAACAGAAGCACCACCGAACTTCCGACGAAGCCCTGTTCCTCACCCACGGTACAGAAGATGAAGTCGGTGTCTTGCTCGGGCACGAACTTAAGCTTCGTCTGGGTACCATTGAGGAACCCTTTGCCCCAGAGTCCGCCCGAACCTATTGCTATCTCACTCTGATGCACATTATATCCGGCTCCCGCAGGGTCTTCCTCGAGTCCTAAAAGCACGTTGATGCGCACCCTCTGGTGGGGCTGCAACATATTGTTGAGCATATAGTCGGCACCACTGAAGAATGCTACCGACCCAATGGCGAACAGTGCCGTTATATAATATGTACGCAGGCGCGTGCGTAAGCCTTCATAGACAAGGAAGCCCACAAGTACCGCGGTCAGCAGCATCTGCAAGATAACCACATCGAAGTCGATAACAAACCGCGAAACCAGCAGTCCTGCCAGCGTGATACCGAGGATTGCTCCCGTTATCCTCACTATGCGCTGCCGCTCATGGCTGTAGGCTATCACCAGTCCGGCAGTAAATATCTGCACCAGCAGCATTACCACGAAGCGCCCCACCGACGTGGACGTCTCGAGCAAAGGCACACTCTCGAACTTCACTCCCACCACGAAATACACCACCATGGCAAAGCCCGTGAACAGTATTCCGCCAGGCATTCCCTCGCGGTAGAACATCAGGAAGAAAGCAAGGTAGACGAGTGCCGAACCGGTCTCTTTCTGAAGCACTATGAACAACATTGGCAGCATCACCGCACCACAAACCAGTGCGAAATCCTTCCAACGGCGTATATCGAAACCATAGACATTCATTATCTGAGCCACCGCCAGAGCCGTTGCAAACTTCGCAAACTCCGCCGGCTGCAATCTCAGCGGTCCGAGCACCAGCCAGGAGCGCGAGCCCTTTATCTCATGAGGGTTGAAGATGGTAAGGAACAGCAGCACAAGCAACGCTCCGTAAATCACGTACCCGAAGGTGTCGTAAATCCTGTAGTCGAGCAGCAATAGCACCATGGCGAGCACTATCGACGTGCCTATCCATACTATCTGCATGCCCGATCGTGAAGAAAGGCTGAAGATGTCGGTATCACCATACGAATAGCTGGCGCCGCAGACACTCATCCATCCGAATGCCAGCAGTGCGATGTATATCGCCACCGTCCACCAGTCAAGGTTGCGGAAGACTCCCGTGGGTTTATCTGCTCTCTGATCCATATGCTATTCGTTTGTTCTGTATTGCCGTCGCCTTGGCTTTCGATGCCTCCGACAGCGAACCGTTTATATACTGTTCCATCAGCAGTCCGCCGATGGGCACTCCGTAGGTGGCACCCCATCCGCCGTTCTCCACATACACGGCAATGGCAATCTTCGGGTTGTTCATCGGAGCGAAGCCCATGAACACCGAGTGGTCGTGACCGCGGTTCTGAGCCGTACCGGTCTTGCCGCAGGCTTCGAAGTCGTAGCGTGCCAACTCGTGACACGTACCGCCGAGTGCCGAGGCTCTCATGCCACGCACCACATACTCGTATGCCGCCTTCGAAGCCATTGTCTGACGCTTGGTGCGGAAAGCGCTGTCAAGTGGTTCGCCCTGCACTCTCTTCACCACGTGGGGTGTGTAGAACCATCCGCGGTTGGCTATCGTGGCGCCGAGGTTGGCTATCTGCAGCGGCGTCAGGTTAACCTCTCCCTGACCTATCGAGATACTGATAATTGTCAGTCCGTTCCACGAGCCTTTGTATGCTTTGTCGTAGAATGCTGCATTGGGTATCAGTCCGCGCTTCTCTCCCGGCAGGTCGATGCCGAGTTTATATCCGAATCCCATCGACACCATATAGTCGCGCCAACGGTTCATGGCATCCTGCACCGTAGGGTACTTCTTCCGGTTGCCTATCATGTAGTAGAGACCCCAGCAGAAATATCCGTTGCACGAAGTGCTAAGTGCGGGAATCAGCGGCAGCGGCGAGGCATGTCCGTGGCATCCCACGTGCAGTCCCTTGTAGGAGAAACCGTGGGCACAGGGGTAAGCGGTATGCTCGGGGTCGGTGATTCCCTCAGTGACGAAGGTCAGCCCTTGCGATGTCTTGAACGTAGAACCCGGCGGGTATTGTCCCATGATGCTTCGGTTGAGCAGCGGCTTCCATACGTCCTGCGCCAGCATGCGGTGCATCTTTCCGCGCTTGCGTCCCACCATTATTCTGGGGTCGTAGGATGGCGACGACACCATGCAGAGCACCTCTCCCGTCTGCGGTTCTATGGCTACGATGCTGCCTATCTTCCCTTCCATCAGCCTCTCGCCCAGTGCTTGCAGGTTGACGTCAATGCTCAGTGTGAGGTTCTTCCCCGGCACGGGTCGTGTGTCATACTTGCCGCCAAGGTATTTTCCCTGTATTCGTCCGTGGGCGTCGCGCAGCAGTATCTGCTCTCCCTTTACTCCGCGCAGCTGCTTCTCGTAATAGCGTTCCACTCCCAGTTTGCCGATATAGTCGCCCGGCTGGTAGTAGCCGTCCTCCTCGATGTCTGCCGGCGACACCTCAGCCACGTCGCCCAGCACATGTGCCGCAAAGGGATAGACATACTGGCGTATGCTGCGGCGCTGGATATAGAAACCGGGGAATCGATAGAGTTTCTCCTGGAACACGCTGTACTCCTTCTCGTCGAGTTGGGTCATGAATATCTGTTGGGTGAAGCGCGAATAGCCGGGGTTCTTTGAGCGGTCTTTGATGTCTGCCATGCGGTGCTCAAACTCGTCACGGGTGATGCCGAGTGTCTGGCAAAACTCTGTCGTGTCGAGCCTGCCCTTCTGCTCGTTCATCACCACCAGCACGTCGTACGAATGCTGGTTGTACACCATCAGTTTGCCGTTGCGGTCGTTTATCACTCCCCGGGCGGGAAACTCCACTTTCCTCAGGAATGCGTTACTGTCGGCGTTGCGCTGATAGTAGTAGTTGAGTATCTTCAAAAAGAACAGGCGCAGGATGTAAATAATGACTATCGTAACAGCAATTCCCGCGATAACATACTTACGGCTGTACAACTCGTTTGCCTTGTTCATCGTTTGCGATAGTGCTCTATTATGAGTATCAGGGCTATGGTTATCACCGTGCTACCAAGAACATCCAACGCCCACGATAGCACGTCGAAGAAACTGAACCACTCCAAGGAGAAGAACACCAGATTGTGCAGCAGCACCATCATGGTGGTATAATAGAAGAATTTCGAGAAACCCAGCGAGTGGAGCGACGGCTTGAACTCTTCGTCGGCATCGCGGGGGATGAACATCCCAAAGAGATAGGGCTGCAGGAAACCCATCAGCGTCATGGAACTGGCTGCCAGTCCGGGAGTGTTGGCGAAGATGTCTACCGACAGTCCTATGGCGAAACACCACACCACCACCGCCCAGCGGGGATAGCTAAGCGGGAAGAGCAGGGCGAAATAGACATACAACAGCGGAGTGGCACATCCGAACAGGCGGATATGGTCAAGCATTGTAGCCTGGATTAGGACTATCAGCACGAATGCTCCCAGTTTCCTTAATATGTCTATGCTCATTTGCTCTTACCTTTCATTCTTTACTTCCAGCGAATCCTGTGCATGTCGCAGTAGCTCCAGGCGCTCCTTCATCGCAGAATTGTCTATGACGCACACGTCGCGCAGCCGCGCGAAGTCCGTTGTCAGCCTCACCTGCAGGCGATACGACAGTCCGTCGGTGGAGTTATACACATGTAGTATCTGTCCCACAACAAGTCCAGGGGGGAATATCGACGAGTAGCCGCTGGTCTCCACATAGTCGTAGAGATGGAAACGGGCATGACGCGGCACGTCGTTAACGTCGGCAAGGCGGCTGTCGCCTCCGTTCCATTGCAGATAGCCGAAATATCCGCGCTTGCGTATCGTCACACTGATGTTCGAATGGCTGTTCAGTATTGGTATCACCACACTGTAGTGGGCAGAGGCGAGATACACCGTTCCCACTACTCCCGTGCCGCACACCACTCCCATGTCCTTGCCAACACCGTCGCTCGTGCCTTTGTCTATCACGATGAAGTTGTCGCGCTTGGCTACCGAGTTGCTTATCACCTTTGCCGACACGAGTTTTATGTCGCCCAGCCCCGTGAGCACCGAGGTGTCCTCCTGTCCGTTTCGGGCGCTCAACCGGCGCACATACTCGGCAAGCTGCTTGTTCTGGGTCTCCAAGAACACGTTGCGGCGAGTGAGCTGTTCGTTCATCGCCGCCTGATGCATGAAGTTCTCCATTTCAGAGTTCCACTCATACACCTTTCCGCTCACGGCATTGGCTGCCGAGAAGTACACGCTCCCATGATAGTTGTTGTATTTCACCAACAACACCACACTAACCACCTCCAACACTACGAATGCCACCCAGTGGTTATATCTAAGGAGGAACGCCAGAAGATTGCGCATTTTATCTCATCAAGAACGAGAAGCGGTCGATGTTGTTCAGCGCCACGCCCGCACCCTTGGCAACGCACAGCAGCGGGTCTTCAGCGATGTGGAACGGAATGTGTATCTTACTCTGCAAACGGGTACTCAGTCCGCGGATAAGCGCTCCACCACCTGTCAGCCATATACCGTTCTTCACGATGTCGGCATAGAGCTCTGGCGGAGTATTCTCGAGTGCCGAGAGCACAGCCTGCTCAATGCGAGCCACGGTGTGGTCTATGCAGTTGGCTATCTCCTGATAGCAAACGGGAACCTCCATCGGCAGCGCCGTAATCTTGTTCGGTCCGTGAACGACGTAGTCGTCAGGTCCCTCGTCGCCGAGGTCGGTAAGTGCCGAACCCACGTGAATCTTGATACGCTCAGCCATGCGCTCGCTCACCTTTACGTTGTGCAGTCTGCCCATGTAGTCCTGGATGTCGGCAGTGAGGTCGTCACCGGCAATCTTTATCGAGTTGTTTGTAACGATACCGCCCAGCGAGATAACGGCTATCTCGGTGGTACCGCCACCTATGTCCACAATCATGTTACCCTCGGGAGCCTCAACGTCGAGACCTATACCGATGGCTGCTGCCATAGGCTCGAAGAGCAGGTAGACGTCCCTGCCGCCGGCATGCTCGGCTGAGTCGCGCACGGCGCGCAGCTCCACCTCGGTACTGCCCGACGGCACACCGATTACCATTCTCAGTGAGGGCGAGAAGAGGCGATGCCCGGTGTGCACCTTGCGTATCATGCCGCGCATCATCTGCTCGCATGCCGAGAAGTCGGCAATCACACCGTCTCTCAGCGGACGAATGGTGCGGATGTTGGCATTGGTCTTCTCGTACATCATCTTTGCCTCGCCACCCACGGCAATCATCTTGTCGGTACGGCGGTCGAGAGCCACCACTGACGGTTCGTTAACCACTATCTTGTCATCGCTTATAATGATGGTATTGGCAGTACCCAAGTCCATCGCGAGTTCCTGTTGCAGTGAAAAAAATCCCATGTTCTCTTTCTTTTTTTCGTTATTACGTTATTACGTTATATCGTTATATCGTCATATCGACATCTCGACACCCTTTTATTTCTTAAACCATGCGTTTATCGCCGTGTCGTAGTGGCTGCTCACTCCGAAGGCGCGCTCTGCCAGCATCTTGCGCTGCTCGCGGGTGGTCTCTGCACCCTGGGCGTTCAGTATGTCAAGCAACACGCCGTACTCTGCCTTGCTCGGAACTATCACCACGTCGCTGAAGTTCTTTGCTGCGGCGCGTATCAGCGAGATGCCGCCTATGTCTATCTTCTCTATGATGTCCTGCTCCGAGCTGCTGGTATCTGCCACTGTCTGCTCAAACGGATAGAGGTCTACCACCACGAGGTCTATCTCGGGTATCTCGTACTGAGCCATCTGCTCGCGGTCGCCCTCGTTGTCGCGGCGCGCCAGTATGCCTCCGAACACCTTCGGATGCAGGGTCTTAACACGTCCGCCCAGTATCGACGGATAAGTCGTCACATTCTCTACCGCCTGGCACTCGTAGCCGAGCGACTCAATAAATTTCTGCGTGCCGCCCGTTGAGAGGAAGCGTACTCCCTCGTCGTTAAGTTTCTTGAGCAATTCCTCCAGTCCGTCCTTGTGGAACACCGACACCAGCGCTGTCTTGATTCTCTTTCTTTCTGCCATACCTATCAAAATTTACTTCGTAATTCCAAATTCAACCTTCGTAATTCTTCTTTAACGCCTGCAAAATTAGTTCATTTTTCTGACGTGACAAAAGGAAAGAGCAAAAAAATAAAGAATAACCCTGCGAATACGAAATCCGCAGGGTTACTCCAAGCATTTGTTATGAAAACTTTATTGAGTTATTCTTCCTCTTCTTCCTCTGCCCACATGTCTTTCTTTGTGCCGAAGAGGTCGATGTCGTCGAGGATGTACTCACCCTTCTTGCTCAGCGGGTCGGTAATGGGATCACCGCTCTTGGGGAGTGATGTCACCATTATTACCGATGCTTCAATCTTTGTCAACTCCGTTGCCGGCTTAATATATCTTTTCATAGTCATTTGTTCTTTTTTACCGTTTTACCTTTTTACCGTTAACTATCACAATACCCTTGTAAGAAGCATCGACCTTCTGACCAGCAAGGTTGTATGCAGCGGAGTGTTGAGTGTGCTGCAACTCCATCGCAGCAATTCCGTCGGTCTCGCCGCTCTCCTCACCGTCGATAACGAAGGGATAGAACTCCTTGGCAGAAGAAAACTCTGTTGCGGGGATGTAAGCCTTGCCTGCTGCAAGAACAACACCGCTTGCCAGAGGAGCAAAACCTATCTGACCGCCTGTCATACCAAGCACGTAGTAGTCGCCTACATTGCCTGCGCTTACATAGTTACCAGTAACGCTACCGTCAGAACTCTTCAGCTTATTGCCTGTAACGTCTGTTGTTGCTGCAGCCTTCGGTGTCATGGTGTATGAACCGCTCGGTGCATTAACAACAACCGGTGTATTTGCCGGAGCATCGGTAATCTTAGTCAGTTTGACATTGTCGTCAATGGCGGTAGCGATATAAACATCTGCATTGGCGTCGAAGTCTACTGCCCAGCCGGGAGTTGTTACAGAAGCCCACTTAGCAGCGCTAACATCGATAGACTTGTTATTAATAATTTCTATCTTACCCCATCCGGTGTCACCACTGTTCTGATTAGAAGATATCTCTATCATTGCAGGAACATTTCCTGTCGTAATGGTAATCGAAGGATTTTTTTCTGCGTTATAAGCGCCCATAGAAGTAGGACTGGCCTGCTGTTCTCCGTTTACATATACCTTAATGTTACGTGCAGTATTTAGAGCTGTTCCTCTATCGTTTGTAAGTTTAATGCCGTAAGCGGCGTCAACGAAGAAGTAAATACGAGTCTTTCCTAATGCCACGCGAGCATCATCATCTCTGTTCTCTGTATTCTTCAGTTGACGGTTGATTACCCAAGCGTAATATGTCTTATCATTATTTGTTATAAAATAAGCATTTCCAGTCTTAACCCATGTCTCTGTTCCGTCAAACTGAACGCCATCTCCTGCATATGGAGTGACAGCAGTACGGGTCACTGTGTAAGTCGGCGTCGTCGTTTCGTCCTCTGCCGTTACAACTATCTGAGAGGCATCTGCTGTGTTTACAGTTGCATCTGCTGACTTGTCTGTAGAAGAAACTGTCGGAGCTGCCTCACCTTCCAGATAATACACCGTCACGGTCTTTGCGTTCTCATCAATGAAAGCATTGAAACCATTGGAATACTTAGCCTCATAGAGTTTACATGCCGTGCTTCCTGTCACCGTGATGGTCTGGACGGCAGAAGCCACACTTGATACGCTGTTGGTGGCAACTGCGTAGTAATAGAACGTGCCGATAGCAGTGTTTGCCAAGTTCAGCGTCAGTGCTGTTGCGCCTTCAATGACAGTACCGCCCTCATTGCTTGCCGTTGTGTTGCTGTACCACTGGATGGTCGGTGCCGGATTACCCGTCACCACAGCCTCGATGGTCGAAGCCGTTCCCCTCTGAACACTTGTCTCACTCGGAGTAACCGATGTGAATGCAGGAGCAGCGGCAGCAGAAACGGTAATCGTTGCAACATCAGACTCTACTACGGCTGCTGTCGGCGTTGCGCTGTCGGTCACCTTACAATAGTAATATCCTGTTGCTGCTGTCGGAGGAGTGTAAGAAGCTGACGTTGCGCCGCTGATAGCTGTTGCACCTGTCTTCTCTGCATCCGTACAACTGTACCACTGATAGGTGTAAGGAGCCGTTCCGCCCTGTGCTTCCACTGTCAATGCCGTTGCAGTTGCGCCAGACACGTAGGTGGCTGAAGTCGGTTGGGTCTTGATGGAGAGAGATGTTACTACTGGAGTGATCTTTATCGCATATACATAAAGAGTATTATCAAAAGAAAAATATACACTATCTGAAACTGTTGCTGTCCAACTCGTAGATTTTGCTACTTTACTGGTTGAAAGCGTAAGTCCAGTAATCTCCGTAATTTTAGTATTCGTGCCATTATTATTATAACTGACAATCATTTTCTTATTGGAGAATGAACTTGTATGATACCAATAAATCTGAACTACATCGCCAGTATTAACCCTTGTTGCAACATACTGCTTACTTCCAGTCACCAGCGCATGTCCCAAATTACTAGTAGATTTCATTTTACTTCCTCCGCTTGCAGGAATTGATATATCAACACCCTCCTGATTAATTGTTGAATTATCAGTTCCATCGGAGCGAACTGAAACATACCTCGTTGTTCCATCACTCATCGACATCTTGAACGATTGGGTTGCATTTTGGGCAACTCCGCCAAGATATGCCACATTATCTTCCGCCCACGCTCCCGTTATTGCACACACCAATAACGTCAAAAGAGTTAATAATTTTTTCATAGATTTGTTTGTTTTATTGATTAGTAATTTGTTTTTATTATATAGTTCGATGCAAAATTATAGAAAAAAGGGGAAACTGCAAAACAATTCTTCCTATTTTTTCACTTTTTTGCCCTTTTCTCTCTCCTCTTTCCCTTTTTACCTTTTTATTTTCAGGTTCCCCCAAGTTTTGGTTTTTTAAAAAAGTTTCCACCTTACG
>JAFTFC010000166.1 GCA_017449725.1 Prevotella sp.
AGGGTGTCAGGGTGTTGTAGCCCTCTGTTTATCGGGCTTAGAGCTGCGCACCCTAGGGTGCAAGGGTGTTGCGAGGGTGTACACCTTTAATTATGAATTATGCATTATGAATTATGAATTAATGTACACCCTTACCACACCCTTACACCCCAGGGTGTACGTCCGAAACGCCCTGTACGAAAGGGTTTGACACCCTTACACCCTTTAAAGCAATTTTTTGTTGTTAGAATGTAAGTAAATATACGGTTTTAATAACTTTTTGTTAGGAAATGCAAAGAAAAACGCCTTTTTCTTTGCATTTCCCTTGTTTCTTAGTAACTTTGCAACCGATTAAAATATATTGAAGATGAAGCTATTCGACGTATATCCGTTGTTCGATGTGAACATCGTAAAAGGAAAAGGTTGCAAGGTATGGGATGACAAAGGGCAAGAGTATCTTGATCTCTATGGCGGTCATGCCGTGATAAGCATCGGTCACTCCCACCCTCACTATATTGAGAAGGTTACGGAGCAACTCAGTCGCATCGGGTTCTACTCTAACTCGGTAATTAACCGATTACAGGAGGAACTTGCGGAACGGCTGGGTCGCATCAGCGGCTACGATGACTATCAGTTGTTCCTCATCAACAGCGGTGCTGAGGCTAACGAGAATGCCCTGAAACTCGCCTCGTTTACCAACGGCAGAACGCGTGTGCTCTCTGCCCAGAAGGCTTTCCACGGTCGTACGTCGCTGGCAGTAGAGGTGACTAACAACCCGAAGATTATTGCACCGATAAACGACAATGGACACGTTACCTACCTTCCGCTGAACGACTTGCCGGCATGGGAGGCAGAACTGCAGAAGGGTGACGTATGTGCGGTAATCCTGGAGTGCATTCAGGGTGTCGGCGGTATTCAGTTGGCAACAGAAGAGTTTGCCAAAGGACTGGCTGCCGCCTGCAAGAAATACGGAACGGTGCTCATCTGCGATGAGATACAATGCGGTTACGGTCGCTCTGGTAAATTCTTCGCCCACCAGTGGCTCGGCATCCGTCCCGACATCATCACCGTTGCCAAAGGCATTGCCAACGGCTTCCCCATGGGAGCGGTGCTTATCTCGCCTGACTTCAAGCCTGTCTACGGACAACTGGGTACAACGTTCGGCGGTAACCACTTGGCATGCGCCGCTGCACTCGCCGTGCTTGACGTCTTCGAAGAGGAGAACCTCGTAGAGAATGCGCGAGAAGTGGGTGAATACCTTTTGTCAGAGTTGCGTAGCAATACTGTGCGGGAAAACCGCACGGCACAGGGCATTATCACCGACGTGCGAGGAAGGGGACTGATGATAGGTATCGACCTGAAGGTACCCCACAAGGACGTGCGCCTGCCGCTAATCCACGAGCAGCACTGTTTCACCGGATGTGCCGGAACGAACGTGCTGCGCCTGCTGCCACCACTGTGCCTTACAAAGGCAGATGCCGATGATTTTATAGAGAGATTTAATAACGTGACTAACGAAATACCGTTATAACATTATAACGTAATAACGAAATAAACAGAGAAAAAGCAATGAAGATAGCCATGATAGGAGCCGGTGCCATGGGAGGTGCCACCGTAGACGGACTGATTAAAGGCAGTTTCGTAAACAATGCCGACATCATCGTTAGCGATCCGTTTCCTCAGGAGCGTTTCGCCAAAGCGGGAGTCTGTGTGACAACCGACAATAGCGAGGCGGCACGTAAGGCAGACATTGTCTGTGTCTGCGTAAAGCCATGGTTAGTGGAGGAGGTACTGAAAGGCATACGCCCGTCGCTGCGAGAAACCTCAGTGCGTGAAAACCGCACTGCACAAGACACCAGCAGCAAGACGCTGGTGGTAATTGCCGCCGGTGTATCGTCGGACGACATACGTCAGTGGTTAGGCGATGACTGCCCCGCCCTACTCCTTGCCATTCCTAACATCGCTATTGCAGAGTTGCAGTCGATGACATTTCTGGTACCTGTTCAGGCACAGCCTCAACACACAGAACGGGTTAAGGCAATGTTCGACTCTATGGGTAAAACTATCATTACCGACGAGAAGCACCTGCCAAGCGGCACCGCCCTCGCCTCATGCGGCATCGCCTATGCCCTGCGCTATATCCGTGCTGCGGCTGAAGGCGGAGTGGAATTAGGATTCCGTGCCGACGATGCCACCAAGATTGTGGCTCAGACGGTGAAGGGAGCCATCAGCCTGCTCGAAACTACAGGGAAACATCCCGAACAGCTTATCGACCAGGTAACCACACCAGGCGGAGTTACCATCAAGGGACTTAACGCCATGGAGGAAGCCGGATTTACCAAGGCTGTAATTAAAGGATTAGTTTAAAACTAGAAGTACTAGAAATACCAGATAGACTAGAAAGACTAGAAACAAAATAATTATGGAAGACCAGTTAAAGCAGATAGGTGAGCGACTGCGCGGACTGCGCGAAGTGCTCGACATAACGTCGGAAGAGATGGCAGAGACCATTGGTATCGAAGTTGCGAAATATGAAAAAATAGAGCAAGGAGAATCGGACATCACCATCTCCAACCTTATGAAGATAGCGTCGAAGTATGGCATCAGCGCTGAAGAACTGATGTTTGCCGAAGCCCCGCACATGAAGTCTTACTTCGTAGTAAGGAAGGGACAGGGTATGTCTGTGGAGCGCACCAAAGCATACAAGTACCAGTCGCTGGTGAGCGGGTTCGTGAACCACAAGGCAGATGTCTTCATCGTCACGGTGGAACCGAAACCGGGAGCACGTGTTATCTACAAGAACTCACACAAGGGACAGGAGTTCAACTTGGTGCTCGAAGGAAAGATGGAACT
>JAFTFC010000167.1 GCA_017449725.1 Prevotella sp.
AAAGCAGAGAAATGCGTGTCTCTATAGTTTTACAAGGATGTAGGGGCTTCCTTCCGTGAGGAGGTTCCTCACGGGAAATAGTAGGCTCCTCACGGGAAATAGTAGGCTCCTCACTGAAAATACCAGCCTCCTCACGAAAAATAGTAGCCTCCTCACGAAAAATACCAACCTCCTCACGGAAATCTACAACCTTATGACAACACAATTCGTCGATGTCTTATTTTAAATAAGGTTGACACCAAAAGTTTGAAAAAGTATGGTGAGACAACCTAACGAAAGCCGTTATGCGAAGGACACAGATCGCATAAACGAGATGAAGGAGGTCTATGAGATGTTCCACATCCAGCACCTCCGTGTTACCGAGATCATGTCAATAAAAGGCATGACTCGTTATAAAGTTTATCATTTTCTTCGTACCTTTGCCTGCGAATATCCAGAACTGGCAGAGCAAATGAAGAAGAAAGGCAGTGACGTAACCCCCGAGGACTATCGGAAGTTGCTCGAGGAGGTATCAACCCTGAAGTCGGAGTTGAAGAAGGAGAAACTTCGTGCAGACTTTTACGAGGAGATGGTTGCATTTGGCAAGGAAGTGTATGGCATCGACTTAAAAAAAGTTGGCACCAAGTAGTCAGTAGGCTTTACACTCGCGACAGGAGGACATATCCTGTCAAGTCGCAGTGTGAACTGCTTGGTGTGTCATCCCAGGCCTACTATAAGCACGGGAACAGCCAGTTGCGCAGGCTTGCCGAGGAGGCGTTCTGCGTGGAGTTTATCAAGCGTATCCGCCAGAAGGACCGTGGCATTGGTGGCGGCAAGTTGTGGAAGATGTACAAGAAGGAGTTCGGCGAGGAGCACAGCGTTGGCTACAACCGTTTCTACGACATCATCGAGAGGTACAACCTCAAGGTGCGCAAGAGGAAGCGCCGTGCCAAGACGACGGACTCAGACCATGACCTTCCGCTTTACCCGAACCTTGTGAAGGAACTCATCCCGCTGCGCCCCAACCAACTGTGGGTAAGTGACATTACCTATATGGTCGTCTATCTCAATGCCCAGACGGGTGAGTATAACTTCTGCTACCTGTCGCTAGTGACGGACTACTACACGAAGGAGGTCATCGGATGGTGCGTGGGCGAGACGCTGGAGGCAAAGTTCGCCATCGAGGCGCTGAACATGGCACTGGAGCGTCTTGGCGGCAATCCCGCCATCGACCTTATCCACCACTCTGACCGGGGCGTACAGTACGCCAGTTACGACTACACGGGCATCCTGAAGAAGCACGGCATCAAAATCAGCATGACCGAGTGCGGCGACCCCAAGGACAATGCTGTCGCGGAGCGTGTCAACGGCATCATCAAGAACGAGTTGCTCATGGGAATGGCATTCTTCTCTATCGAGGAGGTCAGGAGGGCACTGAAGATAGCCATCGACTTCTACAACAACGAGCGTCCGCACATGAGCCTGGACTGGAAAACTCCAGCCGAGGCAGCCCTCTGTACGGGTGAGTTGGAGAAAAGATGGGTCAGTCACAGGGAAAATGCCATCAAAGCCTTGGTTGCATGAAATATAATTTGTAACTTTGCGGCGACCCAAGAAGAATGTCTTGCTCGAGAGCAAGATCGGAACAAGAGGCAGAGAAGGACTGCCCTGTTCTCTCTCCCTTGTTTCGAAGTATTGATGTAAACCCAAATTATGACTAACGTAAAGTCGAGTCAACGTGAATTAAAAATTAAGTTTAACCAGGGTCAACCCTTATTGTGAGTAAGACTACAAGTAGTCAACTAAAATCGTTAAACTACAGTTTTTTCTCTCCATTCCCAACATGGGAAAAAAGATTCCCAGCGTGGGAAAGAAAAAATCCCAACGGGGGAAAGAAAGATTCCCAACGTGGGAATAATGGATTCCCAGCGTGGGAATTTCAACGGAATAACTGGCGTACTAAAAACCAGACGTGCATGACAATGGTAGAAACCTTTCCATAATGCTGGCACATGACTTGATAACGCTCTCTCAAGGAGGCGCGATGGTGCTGGGTGGAGTCGCCTCCCTCCAGGAAGTCGGCAAGGACAGCATGGCTGTTGGCTAAGGGCAGACGCATCGCCTCGGCTCGCTTCATGACACGGATACACCAGTCGACATCAGCAGAATGACGGTATTGCAGGTCGTACTGCTCCTC
>JAFTFC010000168.1 GCA_017449725.1 Prevotella sp.
AACGGCTAGTGCATCAACCATTCCCAATTTTATGTACAATGAGCAATTGTCATATGTTCCTGTGGGTACCGACGGATTGGGTAATGATGTGTATGCCTGGACCTACGAACCAATTAAATACTGGCCCAATGATAACAGTCCTGCTGACGATGCTGGCGCGGCAGGTTCGCAGACACATAGCTACCTTTCATTTTTTGCATACGCTCCATATGTTGGCAACGGCGATGGAACGATGACTTCGCCTGCCGTTGCGTCGGCATCAGAGTCGGGAATAGTAGGACAGACTGCAAATACAGCGACTGGGGCTCCGAAAATTACATATAATTGGACCGACGAGGTTGCCAACCAAGTAGACCTGCTTTGGGCAACGAATCAGAACTGTTACAAGTACGATGTCAATGATGCCAATGATGACGGGCGTACCTCCGATAAAGTGTTGCTGAACTTCCGTCACGCTCTCGCAGCGATTGATGTCTACGTACGCCGTGTCTACGACGAGACGTCGGTGACAGATCGTCACCCTGACAACGACACAGATACAAAGATATTCGTAAGTGAGGTGAAACTGACACCCGCTACAGCAATGGTAATTAAGGGAGAACTGCAGTTGAGCGACGGGGTGTGGACAAATACTACCAATCAACCCGCTGCCAAGGCTGTGGCTATAGACGAGAACAGCATGCCCGACAAGGTTAGGGGAACAAAGTCGGAAGCAGCAAACTATATCCGCATATACGAGTTGGATAAATGGAGCATGACCGATGCTGGCGGCTCGCCCGTGACAAGCGGTGTCACCGAGGAAGAAACACGACTGTTCTCGACAAACCAGCTGATGATGCTCATACCTCAGACGCGCACCTTCACTCCGCAGATAACATACTCGTACATCACCCGCGATAACGACTTGGAACTGGGATATATCACCGATACAGCAGGCAACCGCTATTCGCGAATAGTGAATACCGTGACGGGAACAGCAATCAACGATTTTGAACTGCAGGCTGGGAAGAAGTACAAACTGCTCTGCCTGATAGGCGTAGAGCATGTGTCGTTCGAGATTGTTGAGGTGGAGGACTGGGACTTCCCCATGAGATATACCCCCGACGTGGTGACACCGACGGATGGTGAGATAGAAAAGACAGTAAACGAAGAATGATGAAAAGAACACTTCGACATATAGTACTTATGGTCGTCGCCATACTGATGACGACATCATGCACAGATGACCTGTTTGGCGGCATTTTCGGAGGCAAAGATGACGGTGATGGCATGACCTTTTCAATCGGTGTGGAGGAGCAGGCGGACGTAATATATCGCACCGGCGGCAGCCGTGCAGCCGACGGTAAGCCCGACCCGGCAATAGTTGAGGCAAATACATTCAAAAACCTCCGTCTCAGCGGCGGCATCGCCAACCTCAACATCCACCGCATGCCTCTCCCAATAATCGGCATCCATCCCCACACCGCCGGATCTGTAGGAGAGTCCGTCTCTCGTGCCGCCCTCTCCGAGATAGCGGGCAACGGCATCGCTTTCCACGACTCGCTGACCATCTGGGGATATACCAGCCAGGGGCGCCAGCTGTTTAACAAGAACCTGCTACGCAAAGTGAACGGATGGCGCAGCAGCGTACACTGGCCCTACGATAAGGAGGACGTTGACGCTGCATACCTCAACCCCACGGCGATGAAGTTCTACGCTGTGTCGCCTGCAATGGAGAACCTGGAAGATCTCAGTCTGAAGAATACTCCCGCCTACGCCACACAGCCGCAGTTTACATTCTCCGTGCCCGACGCTCCGGGAGTGCAGCGTGACCTGCTCTACGGTGAGTCGACACCGACTACGGCATCGGCGGCATGGGGAAACGTCGATATACAGGACGGTCCTACGGGCTCGTACTCCACGGACCCTAAGGAGGAGAACCTCGGACTGGACAACAAGAACGTGAAGCTGAAGTTCTTCCACACTCTCACCGCAATACGCTTCGCACAGGGTAAGATGCCAGTAGGAGCAGTGGTTAAGAGCATCGAGCTGCAGGGGGTGTACAAGAAAGGTGACTATACCCCGGGCAGCAATGCCGTAGGCAGCTGGACGAACCAGGCGACATACAACCAGAAGCAGAACTACACCATCGCCGCTTCGACAACCGTAGCGACATACAACCCCGGAAGTAACGTCTATATCGACGACGGTAACGTGCTCTTCCTGATGCCACAGACGGTGCCGACAGGTGCCAAACTGGTGGTGACGGTAAACGTCGGCGGTTCGGACCGCACCATGAGTGTCGGTATAAACGGTGATACTTGGAACCCGGGATACACAGTAACGTACAAGGTTACGGTGGGGGAGGTAAAGGACGACTACTATCTGGTGATTGATTCCAGCGCTAACTACGAGACATCAGGCAGCGTGACGACACCTGTAGACGGTAACACTTCGACCGAGACGAAATACTCGCACGCCAGCGATGCCTACGAGCACAGCATAAGTGAGGTACGTAGCATAACCGTGCATAGCTTCCGCAACTATAAAAACTATTCGGCAAATGCATCGGGTGTAAATACCCACCATGCCGTAAACTGGAAGATTGCCGGGTTCGCTACCGACGAGGCTGGTCCCTACGGCACTACCGATGATGCATTTAGTACTATTACGGGATGGAACCTCTCAAGTCACGAACCGTCGGCAGTAGCGGGTGCTACAACAACACTGAGTTATAACATCAACAGTCCGATAGACCACACCGCAAACCATGCCACGATATTGCAGACGAACACCCCAATAGAGGTCACAATGGACCTGTCGGTGACCCAGCCCGACGGCACTGTCGGTGGAACAGCCGTATTGAAGCGCACCGCCAACAGTTACATCGTCAATGCCCAGGGAAGTTACAAAATCCCCATGGTCTATGGCAATGGCTACGAGGGCGGTACGAAGAAGACTGGCGCAGAACTTAATCCAGGCGATATCTTTAAAGACCATGCCGGAAGAACTATCACAGCAGCGCATATCTTCGACCAGGTGAACTATCAGACGGTGGAGAATGTAACACCAACTACTGAGGACAAAACGGCTGCTGGCGATGACGAGGTCAACAAGACTGTGGTAACGACCACCTATACTTATAATCATTCCGCAAGCGACTATACTGCCGAGGTTGTATGGCAGGATGCCACCGGCGTGTTCAATGAGGTAGGTATCGTAGGAACACCTGAGGTAAACGGCGATGCCGGCTACATCGGCTTCACCGTCAGCCCCAGTGCCACCCCGTCTAATTGCGTTATCGCCCTGAAGGGTAAGAAGACCACGACGGTGAAGCGCGAGGTATATAACGGTGAAACCCTGAAGAAGACTATCGATGGCACGCCATCTACCGCCGGTGACTTCGAAATCCTCTGGACGTGGCACATCTGGGTGACCGACGAGGTCTATCCCAACAGTGGAAGCAGTGTGCCCGACTCCTACTACTACCAGTACAATCCGTCCACCGGCTCGAAGATAGTCACCCTCTATGACAACAGCGGCAACGCCACCGGGCGAATCCTTCCCGTCAACCTCGGGTGGGTGCCCGACAACGTGACGTGGCACAAGTATGAGCCGCGCGAGGTGTGGGTGAAGATAGTGCAAGACGATGCCAACTCCACACAGGCGGCCTACGTCAAACTCCGCCGAGAAGCCAACCCCGAACTTATCACAGGCACCTCCACCGTCTACCAGTGGGGACGCCCCACGGCGCTGCCGATGATTATTAAGGCTAAAGATTCAGATGGAATAAAGGATGACAGTGCTTTTGACGGTGAGAAAAATACTGTACGGACATTGTATAATAATGCAGGTAACGCAATAGCCACAGTGGACTTAACGACAGTTCCTACTATTTCGAATGTTCAAGATTTCCTTTTATATCCATCACAGATGGTTGACGGAATAGATTTCCAGAATTATTGGGGATATAACAACAGTACAGGATTGGTAACCAAAACCCTTTACGATCCTTGTCCTCCAGGGTTTAAGATGGCAGTGACTACAGACTACAGTGTGTTTAATCATGCAACTGGAGGAGCTACGAGTCCTTTGAACTCGTGGAATACGTTGTGGTCTAAGAACAATGTCGGTTCTTATCTGTATACAAAGGCACATAGTAGCGGGGCAGTTATACCTGAATCTGATAGATATGGAACAATAACGTATTTGCCCTCATCTGGAAAATGGAGTATTAATACTGCGAATAGAAATTTTGGTAACGCAAGTTATTCCTTCTTATGGGGCGCAGATTATAGCGGAACGAAAGGTATGTATTTGCAACTAAAATCAGGTGAAATTGATTTCTCTAAAAATGAAAATATAAAAATAGCACTTCCAGTCCGCCCGAAGGCGCAATAACAAAACAGCCTGCGATTATTCGCAGGCTGATTTGTTTGATTACCATTGGTCGGTATGTTGCGACGGGTCGAAGACGACAGTGATGGTTTCGGGACCACGGACGATGTCGTCGCCGGGGTGGAGTTCGTCGATGAAGGCATAGCAGTAGATATAGCCGCTCTCCCACTGTATGTTCAGGTTAAGGAGGTTCACCGTTACCTTGGCGGTGATGGCAGAGCCGTCTTCCCATGAGGAGGTGCCGCTGTTCCATATCTTTCTGGTACCGTTGGCGGTGAGTACTATATGTGGCACATCCTCATCGGTTAGAGTCTGCGGCACTACGAGGAGTATGTTCCCCGGAGCATAGTTGTAGTGCTTGTCGGCTTCGGGTAACTTGTTGGCTGCGGAGAGGGCATAGCCCAGAGCATTTGTGTCACCGCCGCTGCTGGAGGGGGCGTCCTCGAAGTAGTCATACATGAAATCCTCATTGAGCATCACCCGATTATTATCACCATCGAAGGTAAACCAGTAGGGGTTCTCGACGTAGTCGGTGACGGTGGCTGAACCGGTGGGCATTCCCTGTACTGCGGAGGGGAACTTGGTGTTGGCGCCATCATATGATGGAGTGAAGATGGCGGAGGTATAGATGTTGTTGAACGACAAGGAGAGGCTGTGGTCGGCACGGTATTTCTCTCCGTCTTTGTCGAGCTGCGACGTTCGCTTCCAGCGCATTGATTTTGTTTCGTCGATCTTCTGCACCGTGTTGGCAACGGTTACCGTGTGCTCCTTTCCCCATTCGTCTTTGTAGGTGTCATTGACGTCATAATAAACGGGATTGTCTTCGCCGTCCACCTGGTACACCAACTTGTCGGTAAGGCGAAGGAAAGTATAGACACGCACCTGGGCAAGCATGTGGTGGAAGGTGAATGGTACCTCTTCGGGGTCTCCTTCACCGGCAAGCGGGTAGGTGTTCTTGTTGGCATTGGCAACGAGGTCAGAGAGAAGGAAGTCGGTCTGGTCGGCAGCATCGGTCTGCATGGTGAACTTTATCTTACCCATGCCATTCTGCAGTCCGTAGGGACTTGATGCTGTGGGCACTATGGCGATACCCTTCTCTCCCGGGTCGCCAGTAGGGTTGTAGGGGTAGTAAGCCCAGAAGGATACGTTCTCGAGATGCGACGGTAGCGAACCTTCAACTGTGGTATTAGGCCAGAAACGAAGGGGCGAGTAGGTAAGGGCGTTAGCATTGCCCGCTTTGGTCTTGATGTCTGCCGACGATCCGATAGTTGCCGGTACGTTGAACATGAAGTCGGCTGGCGGTTCTTTGCTGTTGGAAGTCTTGTACTCTGCCCAGGTCTGCTGGCCGGTATATGCTCCGAAGATGCCCACCTTCTCACCCGTTGTCGCCGTGGAGCGTAAATGGTACTCCTTGCGGTTCACGAGGGAGCCGTCGGCTCGGGAGACCGTCTGCGAGGGGTCAACGGAGGCGGCGGCGAAGGCGACAACCTGTTCTTGTGTCTGCGACGGTGTCGCAGACTCTCCGACAGAGGCGGGGTGAGCGGTGCAGGCGTCGAGGAGTGCTATTGTCGCTGCGAAGATGCCGCAGTGCACCGGACGGGTGGGATGTTTCTTATTTTTTGTTGACATTTCGTTATTACGTTATTACGAGGTTATTTCACTATTACTTTACGTCCTCCTCCGTAACCATCCGAACCTGCCCGCTGGAGTA
>JAFTFC010000169.1 GCA_017449725.1 Prevotella sp.
CTAGGGTGCAAGGGTGTTGCGAGGGTGTACACCTTTAATTATGAATTATGCATTATGAATTATGAATTAATGTACACCCTTACCACACCCTTACACCCCTGGGTGTACGTCCGAAACGCCCTGCACGAAAGGGTTTGACACCCTTACACCCTTCAACCTCGTTTTTTTTAGTGTGCGCAAGCGCAAGAATAGTATAACATAAAAGTTTTTTGTCCGATTGTGGCACTAAAATAAAGAAAAACACGGTTTTTGTGAAAAAAGGCGGGCAATTGTTTTGTTCGCCTTGATTTTTTTTGTACCTTTGAAAGCGAAATCTAAAAACACATATAGAAACCTTAAAATAAACACAACTATGAGTTACCTCAAATTTGAGAAAGCTCTGATGACAAACCTGGAGGAGTCGCTGTCGCGCGAGTTGATTCGTACGAACCGCTCGGGAGCGTATTCCAGTTCCACGATTGTAGACTGTAACACGCGCAAGTATCACGGACTGCTCGTCGTACCTGTTCCCGAACTGGATGACGAGAACCACGTGCTGCTGTCGTCGATGGACGTTACGGTGATTCAGCACGGCGCTGAGTTCAATCTCGGAATCCATAAGTATCAGGGCAACACTTACAGCCCCAATGGACATAAGTACATTAGGGAGTTCGATTGCGGAAAAGTGCCCACGACGATTTATCGTGTGGGTGGAGTCGTTCTGAAGAAGGAGACTATTTTCCAGAACTACGAAGACCGTATTCTTATTCGTTACACTCTTGAGGATGCCCACTCGGCAACGACACTGCGCTTCCGCCCGTTCCTGGCATTCCGCAGTGTACGTCAGTTCACTCATGAGAATTCTGTTGCGAGCCGCGAATACCAGCAGGTGGACAACGGAATCAAGACCTGTATGTATGCCGGATATCCCGACCTGTACATGCAGTTCAATAAGAAGAACGAGTTCGTATTCCAGCCCGACTGGTATCGCGGCGTGGAATATCCCAAGGAGCAGGAGCGCGGATATGCTTCGAACGAAGACCTCTACGTTCCCGGATACTTCGAGATGACTATCAAGAAGGGCGAGAGCATTGTCTTCGCCGGTTCTACGAGTGAGATTAGCAGTCGCGGACTGAAGGCGCTGTTCGACCAGGAAGTAAGTTATCGTCCTCCTCGTGACAACTTCTTCCACTGTCTGTCCAATTCGGCACACCAGTTCCACAACCGCACCAAGAACGATGAGCGTTACATATTGGCAGGTTATCCTTGGTTCAAGTGCCGTGCACGTGATACGTTCATAGCACTGCCCGGACTTACTCTTGCCATTGAGGAGCAGGACTACTTCGAACTGGTGATGCAGACAGCAGAGAAAGAGTTGCGCGCTTTCATGAAGGGCGAGCCCGAGGGAAAGATAAAAGAGATAGACATGCCCGACGTGCCACTGTGGGCAGTATGGGCTGTTCAGCAATATGCCAAGGAGGCAGGCGACGAGAAGTGCATCAAGATGTACGGCAAGTTCGTTGAGGACGTCGTGGACTTCATCATGAAGGGCAAGCATCCCAACCTGTCGCTTGAGGAAAACGGACTGATACGCATTGAAGGCAGGGAGCGCGCCATGACATGGATGAACTCTACCGCCAACGGTCGTCCCGTCGTTCCCCGCACAGGATTTGTCGTTGAGTTCAACGCCCTGTGGTACAACGCCCTGAAGTTCGCTGCCAAGATTGCTGTTGCCAAGAAGAATCCGAAACGTGCCGAGAAACTCGAGGCATGTGCCGAGAAAGCAAAGGAGTCGTTCCAGAACACCTTCGTAAACGACTTTGGCTACCTCTTCGACTATGTTGACGGCAACATGATGGACTGGAGCGTTCGTCCTAACATGATATTTGCCGTGGCACTCGACTACTCACCGCTGACGCAAGACCAGAAGAAGTCGGTGCTCGACATCTGTACACGTGAGCTGCTAACCCCGAAGGGACTGCGCTCGCTGTCACCGAAGAGCGGCGGCTACAACCCGATGTACGTCGGTCCGCAGTCGCAGCGCGACTATGCATACCACCAGGGAACAGCATGGCCCTGGCTAGGCGGCTTCTACATGGAGGCTTGCCTGAAACTCTATAAGCGCACCCGCATCAGTTTCGTGGAGAGACAGATGGTGGGCTACGAAGACGAGATGATGCTCAACTGCATTGGCACTATTCCCGAGATGTCCGACGGCAATCCGCCGTTCCGCGCTCGCGGTGCCATGTCGTTCGCTATGAACGTAGCAGAGATTCTGCGCACTCTCAATATGTTGGAGAAATACACCTATAATAAATAAGGAGGACCCGAGAGTATGAAAGTATTAATGTTTGGATGGGAGTATCCTCCTCACGTATTCGGCGGACTGGCAACAGCCAACTATGGTATCTCTGAAGGTTTGAAGGCTCAGGGCGACATTGAGATAGCACTCTGTCTGCCTCATCCCTTTGGCGACGAAGAGCAGCACGCTGCCCGCATCATTGCAATGAACGCCGTGCCTATAGCTTGGCGTGACGTCAATCGCGACTATGTACAGAGCCGTGTGGGAAACATTATGGATCCCGACTACTACTACAGACTGCGCGAGCATATATACGCCGACTTCAACTATATGCATGTCAATGACCTCGGATGTATGGAGTTTGCTGGAGGTTATCCCAGCAACCTGCACGAGGAAATCAATAACTACTCAATCATCGCTGGTGTGGTGGCACGAACCGAAGAGTTCGACATTATCCATGCACACGACTGGCTCACCTATCCTGCCGGCATCCATGCCAAGCAGGTTAGCGGCAAACCTTTGTGCATCCACGTCCATGCTACCGACTTCGACCGCTCTCGTGGAAACGTCAATCCCACGGTATACGGCATCGAGAAGAACGGTATGGACAACGCCGACTGCATCATGTGTGTATCAGAACTGACTCGACAGACAGTTATCAACCACTATCATCAGGACCCGCGCAAGTGCTTCACGGTTCACAATGCCGTATATCCCTTGCGTCAGGAACTGCAGGACATTCCGCGTCCCGACCATACGGGCAAGGAGAAGGTGGTGACGTTCCTCGGACGTATCACCATGCAGAAAGGTCCTGAGTATTTCGTTGAGGCTGCCAATATGGTTCTCCATCGTACCCGCAACGTGCGCTTCTGCTTCGCAGGTAGCGGCGACATGATGGAGGCGATGATTTATCTGGCTGCCGAAAGGGGCATTGCCGACCGTTTCCACTTCCCTGGATTCATGCGCGGCAAGCAGGTATATGAATGCCTTAAGGATTCCGATGTCTACGTAATGCCATCGGTATCTGAACCCTTCGGTATCTCCCCGCTCGAAGCAATGCAGTGCGGTACTCCGACAATCATCTCTAAACAGTCGGGATGTGCCGAGATCCTTACCAACTGCATCAAGGTAGACTACTGGGACATCCACGCTCTTGCCGATGCCATGTACAGCATCTGTACCAACGAAAGCCTCTTCAAGTATCTGCAGGAAGAAGGCAAGAAGGAGGTAGACCAGATTACATGGGTGAAGGTAGGAACATGGATTCGCGAACTCTACTGCCGCACAATGGGCTGGGAAGTGTAACTTTCTCTCATTTAACGTGATAACGTAATATCGTAATAACGTAATAACGAAAACCAAAAGAACAATGAAAACAATTTGCTTATATTTTGAGATACACCAGATAATTCATCTCAAGCGCTACCGTTTCTTCGATATCGGTACCGACCATTACTACTATGATGACTATGAGAACGAGCGTAGCATCACCGACATCGCCGAGCGTTCGTATATGCCGGCACTAAGCGCCATTCAGGATATGATCCGTGAGAATGGACAGTACTTTAAAGTGGCTTTCTCGCTCTCAGGAACGGGTATCGAGCAGCTCGAAATGCATGCTCCCCAGGTTCTGGAGAAACTGCAGCAACTCAACGACACTGGTTGTGTGGAGTTCCTGGCAGAGCCCTATAGCCACGGTCTTTCATCGCTGGCTAACGAGGAGAGTTTTGCTGCCGATGTAAAGAAGCAGGCAAAGAAGATTGAGGAGTACTTCGGCAAGACTCCTACCGTACTGCGCAACTCGTCACTCATATACAGCGACGACATCGGTGCTCAGGCTGCCGCCCTCGGCTTTAAGGGAATGCTCACCGAAGGCGCAAAGCACGTGCTGGGATGGAAGTCTCCGCACTATGTCTACAACTGCGCTATGGCTCCCAACCTTAAGCTGTTGCTTCGCGACGTAGAGCTGTCGGACGACATCTCTCTGCGCTTCAACAATTCAGAGTGGGACGGATATCCACTCTTCGCAGACGCTTATATCAACCGTATAGCGGCTCTGCCCGAAGAGGAGCAGGTGATAAACATCTTTATGGAACTCTCAGCACTGGGAATCGCACAGCCGCTGTCGAGCAACATTCTGGAGTTCATGAAGGCACTGCCGGCATGCGCTAAGGAGAAGGGTATCACATTCTCTACACCGTCGGAAATCTTCGGTAAACTGAAGGCTGTTGATACTCTCAATGTTCCAGATACTCTGTCGTGGGTAGACGAGGAGCGCGACGTAAGCTGCTGGCTGGGTAACCCCATGCAGCGCGAGGCGTTCAACAAGCTTTACAGCGTGGCAGACCGTCTGCGTATTGCCAACGATCCGCGCATCAATCAGGACTGGGACTACTTGCAGGCATCAAATAACTTCCGTTTCATGACTACCAAGCCGTCGAACGTAGGTCTTGACCGCGGCATCTACAGTTCACCCTTCGATGCTTTCACGAACTATATGAACATCCTTGGCGACTTCATCAATCGTGTTAATGCACTCTATCCTGTGGACATCGACAACGACGAACTCGAGTCGCTTCTGACCACCATTAAGAACCAGGGTGACGAGATAGAGATGAAGGATAAGGAGATAACCCGCCTTCAGGCTAAGGTTGAGAAAATGCAGGCTGCAGAGAACAAGCTTAAAGAGAAACTCGACAAGCCCAAGGCTGCAAAGAAAAAGTAGGGAAGTCCACCCTAAATCCCTCCCCACAAGGGAGGGACTTTTTTAGGCAAAAGTATTTATAACAAAAAAGCCGCTCCGAAAAGAGCGGCTTTTTAATTGATATATGGAAGATTAGCGAATAACCTTCTTCACGGTCTTCTGTCCGTCTGTGGTTGTCTCAACCTTCAGGATAACGCCCTTTGCATTCTCGCTTACGCGTGCGCCCAGAGCATTATAGTACTGAGTAGTGGCAACCTTACCGCTGTTCTTACCGTCGATGTGGCGAATAGAAGTGGGGTCGTAGCCGATGGCGTCAAGGAAGTCGGGATCGTCTGCGAACATTGTCGGCAGAGTCAGCGACATTGCCTTCTCACCTTTCAGGATAGTCTCCATCTTCTTAGTCTCCTTAGGATTGTTCTTGTCGTCCTTGAATTCTACGATGTTTGAAGCAGGCGAGATAATGTTGCCGGCCTTGTCGTAGCTTGCGAACTCACCGAACTCCTCGGGCAGACACTTGTTCATACCAACAACGGTCCAGCGAGTAGAGATAATCTTTTCGGGCTGGTTGATAGTTGTCCAGAGGAAATATACTCGTGGCTTGTTGTTCCAAGTACGTGAGAAGTTGAACGTGCTCGAGAGAGTCTCGATGGTACAATCCTGGAATACGTAACCGAAGTCGCCTGTTCCGTTGTAAGCGGTGATGGTGTCGTCTCCAGTGTTGCCACTCTTCGAGCGTGACTCGTTCACGAGCTTAGTCTTGTAGAACATTACGTTACCCGATCCGCAGATGTAGTCCACTGTTCCGTGAATCTCGCAATTCTCAAAGTAGTAGTTACCGTTAGCGTTAGAGTAGTATGTATCCTGGTATGACAGCATACGTACGTTGCGGCAGATGGTGTGGTTACCCTTCTCATGCAGACAGATAGCACGACCAGCCGAACCAGCGGAATAGTAGTCGAGTGCGTTCTGCAGAGTGAGGTCCTTCAGCTCCAGATAGTCAGAAACGTTCTGCAACGTACCGGTCTTGTCGATACTCTCCTGCTCAATAGGAGGAGCGTTCTTGATGGTTGTCTCCATCATTCCAGCACCAGCGATGGTAATGTAGTTACGCTTAATCTGTGTCAGCACAGTCTCGTTGAGGTCGAATGTGCCTGCGGGCAGATTGATAGTAATGCGCTCTGTGCCCTCAGCGTTGTTAGCTACGTCGAGAACAGCGAAGAAAGCGTCGCCGCTTACCTGCTTAGCTGTGATAGAGTTCTCACCGTCCTGAACGAACATTGGGTTAGCGTCCTGGTTTACGATAATCTTGTGCATATAGGTAGTGCCAGGGAAGGTAACCTTTACGGTACCAGCTGTTCCCTCGTAGTGTACACCGCCCATCTTGCCGTCGGTAGTCACCTTAGCAGCGATGTTCTGAGTCGTTCCGTTGGGGAAGGTAAATACGAGGTCGCCCTCAGCAGAATACTGGCACAGGCTCATGAGGATGTCAGCCTTCTCGCTTACCAGCAGCTCGAGTGTTGATGATCCACCGAATATCCATCCGTGGTTGTTGTGATAGTGTGCGTCGGCCGAAGGAGTGAATCCGTCGTGGTCCTCAGCGTAGAAAGTAGTCTTCGACAGGTCGTAGTAAACGCTGGTTGAGGTTGTCTCCTCGGTAGTAGCAAGTGCATATACGTTACGATCCTCTACAACAACGAAGTCGGTAGTATATTTAGCGTCACCGAAACTCTTCTGGAACCATCCGCGGAACTTCTTGCCTGCGGGAACGGTAACGTCGCTCTCCGAGTACTTGAATGCCTCGATGGTAGCGTCCTTCTCAACGAGCTGTGTACCTAATTCCTTGCCGTCAGTATTATAATATGTAAGGGTAAAGTCGGGCTTCCAGATAAAGTGAGCCTTGTATTTCACAGTCTTGCCGTCGAGAGATACAGGGATAGTAGCGATGCAACTGTTGTCGCTCTGAGCTTCGTAGGAGATAGTTCCCAGAGTACCATTCTCTGCAGTTACCTCGGTAAGAGGATTTGAAGCAGAAATCATGGTAGCCTTCTTAGATACCTCGATGTCAGCTACGTAGTCGCCGTTCTCGTCCATGTCGAAAATCTCAACTGCCTGATAGGTAGTTCCGTTGGCAACGAAAGAGCCGAGCATCGGTTCCTTGCTCATATCCACGTTGCCGTAGATAGCGAGTTCGAGCATGTATGCGTTCTGGCTGCCGTTGAGGTTTGTCCAGCGCAACTGGCAGTTGGTGCGGTTTACTGTAACGTCAACCGGAGAGCCTGCCTGCTCGCAGAAAGAGCTTGACAGCACTACCCAGTCAGCATCGCCGTCGCCCTTGCACTCCAGCTTCCATCCGCGGCTACCACCGGTGGCAGCATGTACGTAGTGAACCTTAGAGATATGCTTCAGGGCTGAAGTAATGATGTATGGATCGTCAGACTTTGCTGCCATCAGCCATCCCTGTCCTTCGAACTTAGCGTTTGTGCCGTCGGGCTTTACTTCTGTGTCAAAGAGTTTGAAGTCAAGCGTCTCTGCCGTGTATTTCGTCTTCACAGACACGGTGGTCTCGCTTGTCGAAGCGCTCAACGCTTTCCAGTTTGTGAAGTCGGTAGAGTAGAGGCGCTGCTCCATGATGGCACCCTTCTGTACTACAGTAATCTTGTTGTAGTAGTTGTTGTTGTTTACCGACTTCAGTGCTACGTAGCCCTGAGCAGCCTCTGCCACAGTCACCTTGTGGGTGTTAGTGTTTGTCATCTCCTCACCGTCGCCGAATACGTAGTGAGAATAGCCGTTGTAGCCTTCTACAGTGATTTCGTCGCGTGCAGAGATTACGGGAATTTTGAACACGACACCGTTGCTTACCTGATAACTGTTGTCGTTGTTCTTAATGCTTCCGCCGTTGTACTCAACGGTGATAGCGATACCGTCAACGTCGGATGCGATGGTAGTGGCAGTCATGGTAGAGCCGTCTTGACCTTTGGCACCCAGTCCTGCGCAGTTATTTGCGAAGTCCCACGTAGCCGTCACGGTCTGTGCCTGCATCGACATCGAAGCAGCGAACACGAGGCACATCGCACCGATTCTTTTTAGTGTTTTCTTCATTTGTGATTTTGTTTTAGTTAGTAATTTGTTTAAAAAAGAGTATTTAAGAAAACAAAGGGGCGACACTTAGGTTCGCCCCTTTTTGTTTTGTTTCTTCGTTTATGGATAATTACTTAACCATGTACTTCTTACCGTTCATGATAACGATGCCCTTGAAGTTCTTAGAAACTTCCTGACCTGCGAGGTTGAACATCTTACCGTTCTGAGCCTTAGCTGTTACGTTCTCAATGCCGGTAGTGTTTGAAGTAGAGTAGATTTGGCTACCCATTGCGATTTCTGGAGTTTCGCTTATGACTTCTTGAGTATCCTTGTCTTTCTGCTGATAGAGAGTCAACTCACCATAGACGATCAACTGATCGCCAACCTTCAGCTGATCCTCAGAAGTGAATTTATCTCCATTCAAACCATAGCCACGGAATACCTCGAGTTGGCTGGTTTCAGTACCATCGTCAGAGATGTAGTATGTAGCGTTGCCATACTTGTGTTCCTCGTCACCATCGATAAAGATGCTGATTTCGTCAATTTTTGAAACAATACCCTTAACGTAAACCTTGGTGTTCTTTGCTTGGCCAGCAGCAATCATCTCCAAAGCTTTAGCTACTGTGTATGCGGTCTCGGGAGTGTTAACAACAGACTCGCCCGGTTCTACGTTGGGAGCTTCGCCGCCAACGGTAACAACAATCTATGTAGCACGAAC
>JAFTFC010000170.1 GCA_017449725.1 Prevotella sp.
ATGGGTGAGGTGGTGAATGCAATTGCCGAGAGAGCACCACGCGGAACAGTACTTGTTACCGATGTTGGTCAGAATCAACTCTTCTCGACCCGCTATTTCAAGTATCCTGAGAAACGTAGTATCTGTACGAGCGTTGGTCTGGGAAACATGGGCTATGGAATGCCGGCAGCCATAGGAGCCACCTTCGCTACCGACCGCACTGTCGTTTGCTTTATGGGTGACGGTGGCTTCCAGATGTGTATCGAGGAGTTAGGGACGATAATGGAGCAGCAAGCCCCGGTGAAAATGGTTCTTCTCAACAACAACTACCTCGGAAACGTACGTCAATGGCAGGATATGTTCTGGCAGCGCCGCAAGTCCTTTACCAAGATGATGAACCCGCACTATGAGAGTATTGCCAAGGCTTATGGTATTGGCTACGAGGCGGTTCTCGACAGAAACAGTCTTGCTGCTGCCGTCGACAAGATGCTTACCAGCAAAGGTCCGTTTATTCTCGAATGTGCTATCAAGGAAGACGATGACGTATTGCCAATGACCCCTCCGGGAATGAATGTCAATGATATGATGCTGGAAATATGAGAGTGACGAATGAAGAGTGAAGAATTTATGGAAGAAAAGAAATTATATACATTACTGGTTTATTCAGAGAACATTGCAGGTATTCTTAACCAGATAACCGCAGTGTTTACCCGTCGTCAGGTGAATATCGAAAGTCTTAACGTGTCTGCTTCAAGCATTGAGGGTGTGCATAAATATACCATTACTGCATGGAGCGACGAAGACCAGATAGAGAAGATAACGCGTCAGATAGAGAAAAAGATAGACGTTATCAAAGCAAACTATTTTACTGACGATCAACTCTTTATCCGCGAGACGGCACTCTATAAACTTTCTACGGAGAAGGTGATGGAGAATCCGGAAATCTCGCGCGTTATTCGTCGTCATGATGCCAGTATCACCGAAGTGAATCCCACTTACGTCATCGTGATGAAACACGGTGTGACGGAACAGATTATAGAACTCTATCGTCAACTTGAGAGTTTCGATTGTGTGTTCCAGTACACCCGTTCCGGAAGAATTGCCGTTACACGCGGAAAGCAGGAAGAAGTAAGTAAGTTCCTTGAAGAGCGTAGTACAAATGGATAAGGTTGGTAAGTATCAGTTCTTGGCAGAGCCATTCCATTGCGACTTCTCAGGAAGGCTTTTTATGGGACATCTGGGTAACCACATGCTTAATGCTGCCGATTTCCACAGCACCGACCGTGGATTTGGTATGCGTTACCTGATGACTATTAAGCGTTCGTGGGTTCTTTCGCGTCTTGCTATCGAGATTACGGAGATGCCTGCTCAGTATGCCCGTTTTTCCGTTGAAACATGGGTGGAAAATGCTATGCGCTATTTCACTCAGCGAAACTTTGCCGTTACCGATGAATTCGGTAAGGTATACGGTTACGGTCGCAGTGTCTGGGCAATGATAGATACCGAAAGCCGCCAGCCGACTGACATCCTTGCGATTAACGATGGAGCCATAAACCAGTGGATCGAAAAGGACAAACCGTGCCCAATAGAGAAGGGCGGACGAGTGAAGATGACTGACTCGGCGGTGCTTGTCCGCACTATCGATACCAACTATAGTGATGTTGATATCAATGGACATATCAATTCAGTTAAGTATATCGAACATGTTCTCGACCTTTGGGACATTGATTGGTATAGAGAACATAGTGTTCGCCGTTTCGAGATAGCCTATGTTGCCGAGAGTCATGCCGGCGACAAACTGTCTTTTTACCGGCAGCAGACCGCTGATAACGAGTATTGCGTACGAGTATGCAAGGAAGGCGATCAGGAGGTGTGCCGCAGCAAGGTGGTTTTCGAAGTAAATTAGAATGAGGAGTTTTTTATGCCATTAAGATTACCCGATAAACTTCCCGCAATAGACCTGCTGAAGCAGGAGAATATCTTTGTTATGGACGATTCCAGAGCCCATGCCCAGGATATCCGTCCGTTGCGTATAGTTATTCTTAACCTCATGCCGCTCAAGGTGACTACAGAGACCGATCTCATCCGTCTGCTATCCAACACTCCATTGCAGCTTGAGATAACCTTCATGAAACTGAAGAGCCATACTCCCAAGAATACACCCATAGAGCACATGATGATGTTCTATAAGGATTTCGAAGCATTGGAGAAAGAGAAGTTCGATGGAATGATTATCACTGGCGCACCGGTAGAGATGCTTGACTTCGAGAAGGTGGAGTATTGGGACGAGATAACAAAGATATTCCAGTGGGCACGCTCTCATGTAATGTCTACACTTTACATCTGCTGGGCGGCGCAGGCAGGACTCTACTATCACTATGGCATACCAAAGTATAGTCTGCCCAAAAAGATGTTCGGTATATTTCCTCAGTATCCTCTCGACCAGTCTTTACCAATCTTCCGCGGATTCGATGATGTGTTCTTCATGCCACATAGCCGTCATTCCGAAATCCATGGAGATGATGTTCTTTCTAATCCGGAATTGCGTCTTATTTGTGAGTCCGACGAGAGCGGGGTCAGTATAGTAATGGCACGAAATGGTCGTGAGTTCTTTGTTACCGGACACTTGGAATATGCTCCAGACACCCTTGACAAAGAGTACAAGCGTGACCGTGGACAGCGCGACGATGTAGAACTGCCAAGGAACTACTATCGCAACGACGACCCCTCGCAGGGACCTCTCGTGACGTGGCGAGCCCATGCCAACCTGCTTTTTTCCAATTGGATCAACTACTACGTTTACCAAGAAACTCCTTACGACATCAATGAGATACGTTGAGTTGCTTGCACCTGCAAAGAATCTGGAAACAGGCAAGGCAGCCATCGACCATGGAGCCGATGCCGTATATATCGGTCCCCATCGCTATGGAGCCCGTTCTCAGGCTGGCAACAGCCTTGACGACATAGCAGAACTTTGTCGTTATGCCCACCAGTTCGATGCCAAGGTCTATGCAACAGTAAACACCCTAATATACGACAACGAGGTTGACGATGTACTTCACCTTCTTTCCGACCTCGACAGCATTGGTGTCGATGCTGTGCTGATACAGGATATGCGCCTTCTTTCAAAAGGAATTCGGCAGTGTTACAGCCACATGGCGCTCCATGCCAGTACCCAGGCAGACAACCGGACTGCCGATAAGGTGCGATGGCTGCATGAGAATGGTTTTGAGCGTGCCGTTCTCGCTCGCGAACTGTCACTCGAAGAAATAAGAACTATCCATAAAGCCGTTCCCGAGATGGAACTCGAAGTGTTTGTTCATGGTGCCTTGTGCGTAAGTTATAGTGGTCTATGCTATGCTTCGGAGCATTGCTTTGGTCGCAGCGCCAACCGTGGTGAGTGTGCCCAGTTCTGCCGTCTTAAGTTCGACCTCGAAGATGCCGATGGCAATATCATAGAGAAGGGCAGACACCTGCTTTCACTTCGTGATATGTGCCGCATAGACAATCTCGAAGAACTGCTCGAGGCAGGTGTCATGTCTTTTAAGATAGAGGGACGCCTAAAGGATATCAGTTACGTTAAGAATGTCACAGCAGCCTATTCACAGCGGCTTAACGAGATAATCAGCCGCCATCCCGGCGAGTATCAGCGAACATCCAAGGGTAGGGTGGAGTATAATTTTAAACCCAACCTTCGCAAAACTTTCAATCGTGGTTATACTGAGTATTTCCTGTATGGACGTACTCCTGATATCTTCTCTCCCGACACTCCCAAGGCTATTGGCGAATATGTTGGCAGAGTGAAGGAAATCCGCGGACATTCGTTCAATGTGGCAGGAACGGCAGTCTTCACAAATGGTGACGGTCTGTGCTTCCTTAACCACGAGCGCGAACTCGAAGGTTTCCGTGTCAACAGAGTTGAGGGTAATCGCCTCTTCCCGTTCAATATGCCCCGCAATCTGCGTCCCGGCATGTCTCTCTACCGCAACAACGATGTGGCTTTCGACCGACTCATGTCAGGCAAGACGGCAGAACGGAAGATTCCGGTAACCATGATTCTCGGTCGTACCGCCGATGGCGTCTCGTTGGATGTTGTCGGGTACGGACAGTCCTCTGTTACCATTCTTCTCGAAAAGGCTCAGAAACCGCAATTGGAGAATATTCACAAGCAGCTGTCAAAGTTGGGAAATACCCCTTATGTGTGCGATAAGGTCATTGTCAATGATGGTCTCGAAGAGTGTTTCATCCCAAGTAGTGTGTTATCAGAACTGAGGAGGACCGCCCTATGCTGATGCAGTGTCGCCATTGTCTGAGATATTCGCTTGGCTATTGTGTCAAGCACGGAGGCAAACGCCCCACATGGCGCGAACCCCTTTATATCCGAATGTCCGACGGACGGCGTTTCCGTCTGGAGTTCGATTGTAAGAACTGTCAAATGAACGTCTATGCCGATGAGTAGGAAAAGCGTCTTTTCACTTCTTGCCCTCGTACTTCTGTTAACGGGATGCTACCATCGTCAGCCGACAACTGAGCGCTACTATGGCGAGAACTTCAATTTCATAGTCCGAGCAGACTCACTTGAACTCATAACGTCGCAACCCGAGGAAGAAGTTAGTCAGATGCCTACCGACACCATCGTGTTCTATAAGAACGAACAACTCGTAGTGGTAGATTTCCGTATTATCCCTCAGGATAGCATCGACTCCGTATGGGTGCATCTCGCTCACGACCAGTTTAGCTTTGGATGGACGCGCGAGTCCACACTGTTGCCAAGTGTAGATCCCGACGACCCCATTTCGCAGTTCATTTCTACTTTCTCCAATCGGCACCTACTTATCTTCCTTATAGTTATAAGTATTATTGCGTCGGTTTATCTATACAAGATAATCAGTCGCAAGAACGCTCATATTGTTCATTTCAACGACATAGACACCCCATATCCGGCGGCACTCTGTCTTACGGTAGCCACTTCGGCTGCCCTCTATGCCTCCATTCAGATGTTTGCTCCTGATATGTGGCGCCATTTCTATTTCCATCCCACACTCAATCCGTTTGCCGTAGTGCCTCTTATCGGTATCTTCCTCGCTACGGTCTGGCTTATAGTTATTGTGGGCTTGGCTACGGTCGACGAGGTGCGCAAGCGTCTGCCTTTCGGCGAAGCGGTATTGTATCTTTTCGGAGTGGGAGCCGTCTGTGCCGCACTATACATTGTATTTAGCGTTACGACACTCTATTATGTTGGTTATCCGCTATTAGCAATCTATTGGCTGTGGGCAATCCGTCGCTTTACTCATGGTGGTAAGGCTCACCCTTGATTATGGTACAAGCGCGATAAAGTTGCTCTGTGAAGATAACCCTTACCATCTGGTGTGAGAATGTCATTGCCGATAGCGACATCTTCTGGTTGGCGCGGTCGTAGACATCAGCCGAGAATCCATATGGACCTCCAATAACGAACACCAGCCGTCGTGCCGATTGCGTGATTGTCTCAAGCCATTTTGCAAATTCTATGCTTCTGCGTTCCTTGCCGTGCTCATCGAGTAGCACAACGGTGTCTGCCGGCTGCAGTTGTTTCAGTATCAATTCCCCCTCGCGCACCTTCTGCTGTTCCTCCGTCAGACTCTTTGTGTTCTTCAGTTCGGGAATTGTCACAATCTCGAAGGGCATATAGTGGGATATGCGCTCCGTATAATCGTCAATCATTGCCTTGACATGACTGTCGGTTGTCTTACCTACAAGAATCAATAGCGTTTTCATTTGCGGTACAAAGATAGTCAGAAAAATTAAAAATTAAAAATAATGAAATAAAAATGACCGCAGAAAACGAAAAATCACGCTTTTCTTTTGGTGTTTATACAAAAAAGTCGTATTTTTGTTGGCAGAATTGAAAAACATAAATGCTATAAACAAATTAACTATCTAAATTATGGAAAATAATGCAGCTCTTATCGCCCAGTGCGAAGAACGTGCGAAGCAGTGGTTAGACCCTGCGTTCGACGAGGAAACGAGGAAAGCCGTTCAGGCAATGCTCGACAATGAAGACAAGACAGAACTTATCGATGCTTTCTATCGCGACCTCGAGTTTGGTACAGGTGGTTTGCGCGGTATCATGGGTGCCGGAACAAACCGCATGAACAAGTATATTGTAGGAATGGCTACTCAGGGTTTTGCCAACTATATCCTCAAGGCATTCCCCGGCAAGCAGTGCGCTGTTGTCGTTGGTCACGACTGCCGTAACAATGGACGTATGTTTGCAGAGACTGTTGCCAATATCTTCTCTGCCAACGGTATAAAGGTTTATCTCTTCGAAAGCCTTCGTCCTACTCCCGAGATTTCATTCGCTATCCGTCAACTCGGCTGTCAGGCTGGTGTTAATGTGACAGCATCTCACAACCCCCGCGAGTATAATGGTTACAAGGCTTACTGGGACGATGGTGCTCAGGTGCTTTCTCCGCATGATACGGGTATCATTGACGAGGTGAACAAGGTGAAGATTAGCGACGTTAAGTTCGAAGGAAACAAGGAACTCATCGACATTATTGGTGGTGAGATGGACTGGGACTACCTGCAGGCAGTCAAGGAGGCAATGGTTGATCAGGATGTAATCCTGCGCCACAAGGACCTCAACATCGTTTACTCTCCGATGCACGGAACAGGTCGCGTTATCATCCCCGAGGCTTTGCGCTCA
>JAFTFC010000171.1 GCA_017449725.1 Prevotella sp.
CCGTTCGGACAAGAACCAGATAAGCATTATTTCAAGTGAAGGGCAGAAAGACTTCCCGAAGAAGCCTAAGACAGAGGTGGCTCGCGACATTATCGACGAATTAGAACGCATCTTATGAAACGATATATTACTATATTACTGATCATAATCATCAATTCCCCGTTCTCTGTTCTCTATTCACAAGAACTTCTGGCTACTGTGAACATCAACCATCAGCAGATTCAGGGAACGGATGCTTCTGTCTTCGATAACTTGAAGGAGACTTTGGAGCAGTTCATCAACGAGACACAGTGGACCTCACTGCAGTTTCAGAAGAACGAGAGGATATCTTGTTCATTCAACATCACTGTTACAAAGTACAACAAAGACGAGAACCTCTTTAACTGCACGGCAATGATTCAAGCTACGCGCCCTATATACAATGCCGCATATACCACCACAATTTATAATAACAAGGATGCCAATTTCGACTTCGAATTCGCTCAGTTCGACCAGTTGAACTTCATCGAGGAACAGATTGACAATCAGCTTACGGCACTCATAGGCTATTACGCATACCTTATTATCGGTCTCGACCTCGAGACTTTCTCACCGATGGGTGGCGAGGATATCCTTCAGCGATGCATGAATCTGGTTAACAACGCCCAGTCGCTGCAGTTCGTTGGCTGGAAAGCCTTCGAGGATTCGCGCAACCGCTTTGCCATAATCAACGACTATCTCGACGGAGCACTCGCTCCATTCCGTCAGTTGCAGTACGACTACTACCGGTTGGGACTCGACGAGATGGCAAACAATGCAGACCGTGGACGCACCAACATCACAACAGCGTTGGAGACCAACCTCAAGAAAGCCCACGAAGACCGCCCGCTAAGTATGCTGCCCCAGATATGGCTCGACTACAAGAAGGACGAAATTGCCAATATATATAAAGGTAAGGGAACACAGAAAGAAAAGGAGTCGGTCTACGACATTGTGTTCAACATCAACGCCTCGCAGAACAATACTTGGGAGAAGATTAAGGAATGATAACACATCTGCATATACAGAACTATGCCCTCATCGACCGCCTCGACATGGAGTTCCACGAGGGGTTCTCGGTAATTACCGGTGAGACGGGTGCCGGCAAAAGCATCATCCTCGGAGCCATTTCACTGCTCCTGGGACAGCGCGCCGACTCAAAGGCAGTGAAGAACGGTGCCGCCCGCTGCACCATAGAGGCGCACTTCGACCTCAGCCGCTACGGCATGGCGCAGTTCTTCGCCGACAACGACATCGACTACGATGCCTTCGACTGCATACTGCGGCGCGAACTGTCGGCAACGGGCAAGAGCCGTGCTTTCATCAACGACACGCCCGTAAGCCTTGCTCAGATGAAACTGCTCGGGCAGCAGCTTGTCGACATACACTCACAGCATCAGAACCTGCTGCTTCAAGAGGAGGACTTCCAACTGAACGTCGTCGATGTAATTGCCGATGACCGAAAGTTGCTCGACCAATATAAGCAGAAATATAATGAATACCGGCAGGCGGAGCGGCAGCTCGCAGATATGAAGGCTGTCATTGAGAAGGCAGCCAACGACGAAGACTTCCTGCGCTTCCAACTGAACGAACTAACCGAGGCGCACCTCGAGGAGGGGATGCAGGAACAGCTTGAACAGGAAGCAGCCCTGCTGTCGCACGCCGAAGACATAAAGAGCGCCCTTTTTGAAGCAGACTCCCTACTCTCCAACGGCGACCACTCCATAATAGAAATGCTCAAGTCAGCCACTCGCCCACTTTCCCGCATTGCCGATGTCTATCCAGACATCCGTGAAGCCGTGGAGCGACTGGAGAGTGCTCACGTAGAGATAAAAGACATTGCCCGCGAGATAGGCAGCGATGCTTCGCGCATTGACTTCGACCCGCAGCGGCTCGAGGCCGTGAATACGCAACTCGACACCATCTACTCGCTTCAGAAGAAGCACCACGTAGACACGGTGGAAGCCCTCATTGCCCTGCACAACGACATCCAGCAGCAACTGCGACAGATTGAAGGCGGCGATGAGTCGCTGGCAGCACAGGAGAAACTTGTAAGGGAAACTTACGAGAACAGTCTTGCCCTCGCCAAGAAGCTTTCGGCAGAGCGCCAGAAGGCAGCCAAGCGCATTGAACAGGAGATGCAGCAGCGCCTCGTGCCGCTGGGCATGCCCAACGTTCAGTTTAAGGTGGAGGTAAATACCTTGGCTGATAAAATCAGTCAGCACCCGACACTCACCCCGACAGGCATCGATGCTGTTGAATACCTCTTCACCGCCAACGTCGGGTCGGCACTGCAGCCCGTCAGCCAGATAGCTTCGGGCGGAGAGATAGCCCGCGTTATGCTGGCGCTGAAGGCGATGATTAGCGGAACGGTGAAACTGCCGACAATTATCTTCGACGAAATAGACACCGGAGTTAGCGGCAAGATAGCCGAGAAGATGGGACACATAATGAAAGAAATGGGACAGCAGGAACGCCAGGTTCTCAGCATTACCCACCTGCCACAGATAGCCGCCCTCGGCACCACCCACTACAAAGTGTACAAGGAGGACACTAAGGAAGGTACCAAGACCTACATGCGGCTGCTCACTCACGACGAGCGCATCACCGAGATAGCCCAGATGCTCAGCGGCAGCGACATCACCGAGGCGGCTATCAGCAACGCCAAGGAATTACTTAAATAAAAAGAAGCCGGCATTTCTGCCGGCTTTCTTTATAGGTGTACCCTAAGCCCCTCCCTAAGGGAGGGGTTGGGTTGAGTTTTTTACTTCACGATGAACTTCTTACCGTTCTTGATGAATACACCCTGGCGCGGAGTTATAACGCGCTGACCTGCGAGGTTGTAGATCGGGGTATCGTCATCGAAGAATACCGATACGCTGTTGATACCGTCCACGGGTTCGCCGCCGCCACCTGTCTTCACAGCCGTTGCATTCACAGCCTGAGTCTCCGGGTTGAAAGTGAAGGTGATAGTGTAGATGCCGCTTTCTGCGATTTCGCACTCAGCGTTACCCTCACCTACTCCGTAACTTTCATTCCAGTCGTGGTTTACGCAAACCTTGAACTCGACAGTGGTAATACCAAGTTCTACGTCCTTCTTCTCCAGACGATAGATACCATCATCACCCTTAGTCATGTCGTTCTCCACGATTGCCGGGTTCCAGGTCTTACCGAAGATTACGTCGTCGATACCAGACTCCATATCCTTACCTGCAGCACCTGCCACGGTGTAGGTCTTCTCACCCGGTTCGGGCAGATCACCGGTCTTCTCTACTGTTGCGGTCTCTTCACCGGTAGATACAACGTACTTGTAGGTTACGGCGTAGATAGCGTCCTCAGTAAAGTCGATGGTCAGGTTATTGTCGGTTCCAGAAGGAATCCAATCATTACCATTCTTTACGACCTTCCACTGGTAGTCGCCACCAGCCTTGAGTTCAACGTTCTCTACTACGAGCGTATAAGTATCCTTATCCGTAGTAGTCATCTTGTTAACCTCTGCGGTGCCGTCCCATACAACTCCGTTGGTAGCAGGACCAGATCCAGCCACTACGTAAGTGTCTTCTGCGGGCGGAGGA
>JAFTFC010000172.1 GCA_017449725.1 Prevotella sp.
CCGTACCCCCGTACACCCGAAATATCGTACCCCCGTACCCCCGAAATATCGAACCCTCGTACCTACGATAATAATCCTCCTCCTCACCTCCTGCTCCGACTTCCTCAAGGAGTCGCCTAAGGGAGCACTCTATGAGGACGAAGCCTATAACTCGTTGACGAAATTGGAGAATAACGCTCTGCTCAACATATATAATTATATAGGTGGAAGTGCCGATAGTCAGGGACTTCAAGGCACTGGCAAGGGCGTCTATGACCTTAATTCCGTTACTACCGACGAACAGATTGTACCAACCCGTGGCGGCGACTGGTACGACGGCGGACTGTGGCAGCGCCTGTTCATGCATACCTGGTCGGCAGGTGAGGGACCGTTTAAAGACACATGGGACTATCTCTACAAGGTGGTGATGATGTGCAACGAGGGGATAGAACGTTTCGAGAAGTACCGTGAGAACTACGCCACTGGCTCGGAACGCCTTCGGATAGATGAAGATCTCGCCGAACTGCGGACACTCCGCGCCATGTACTACTTCTATATTATGGACCTCTACGGCAGGGTGCCCTTGGTGACATCAACCGATGTCAAGGCTTCCGAACTCACGCTCTCACCGCGCCGCGACACATACCTCTTCATTGTCAAGGAACTACAGGAGGTTGTTTATGACCTATACCCGTACTCGGGAGCACGTAAGGGAACTGAATACTACGGACGTATGACGCAGGGTGTGGCTTACTTCCTGCTTGCCAAACTGATGATTAACGGTGAGGTTTATTACGACAACGACTGGACGGACAATCAGCGTACTTCTGGCAGCGAAATCATATTAGACGTGGAGGGGTCGCAGTTGAATATCTGGAAGGCAGCGGAGTACTATTGCGACTTGGCAAGCAGGTTCTACGAACTGGAGGCTTTCTACGAGTCTAACTTCATAGTGAACAACGAGCAATCCAGCGAAAATATCTTCACAATACCGATGGATCCGTTGGTTTTCAACAACGTATATAATTACTTCTTCCGCTCGCGCCACTATAGCCACGGGGCTGTCCTGGGCGGCGCTTCCGAGAACGGACCGTGTGCTACGGTCAGCACGTTCCGGGCTTTTGCCGATACGGGTGATTTCCCCATGGATGTTCGCTTAGATGTCAACTTCTACTACGGACCAGTCGAAGAGAACGGAGATTGGGTGTATATGGACGACGGAAAGACACTGCTGGAGTATTACCCGTATGATGTCACCAACATCGACCTCACAGGTACGCCGCACGAAAAGACCGCCGGTGCACGACTGAAGAAGTACGGATATGATAATACGGCGCGAGAGGACGGACGAATGGGTAATAACGACATTGTGCTCTTCCGTCTGGCGGATGTGATGCTTGTCAGGGCTGAGGCTATCCTTCGGGGAGGCGGCTCTGCCGAGGATGCCGCTGTTTATCTCAATCCTATCAGGACGCGCGCCAAACTTACAGCCATCGCCCAGCCCACCCTCGATGACGTTCTCAACGAGCGGCTCTTGGAGCTGATGTGGGAGGGCTGGCGCCGCAACGACCTTATCCGTTTCGACCGCTTCCACATGCCTTACGACATCCGTCCGCAGGCATCGGGAGAAGCCGACCGCCATACTACGGTCTTCCCCATTCCTGCCGATGTCATGGCGATGCATCCCGACTGGCAGCAGAATCCCGGCTACTAAACCACCTACGTTGTTTTTCGAGCGACAATGAGAAAACTTGTTGATAAGGCGCTGATGCCGATAAGCCGCAATCCCGGGTTCTATCTGGCGCTGATACTGTTGTTTGGTATCTCCATCGTGCACATCGAGTATGCGCGATGCAGCCGGATGCGGGCGCTGCTCGAGATGTTCGGCGACGTGTATCTGCTGTGCGCCGTGCTCACGCTGCTGCCGCCAAAGGTGCGCCGATGGGCGAAGTTCCTGCTGTTCGGCATCTTTTGGATGGTGGGCTTGGCAGACATGATATCATACGAGGTCATGGGGATTGCACTTGTGCCCAACATCGTGCAGACATGGCTCCAGACCAACTGGCACGAGGCTACCGAGGCGATGCACATACACCTAACTCCGCGCCTGTTGATAACGCCCGTATCGCTGTTGCTTCTGCTGCCCATTCTTCTCTTTTTTATAAAGAAGAAAGTGATTATCCCTCGCAAGGCTGCTTTCTTCCTGCTGCTATTATCCTGTGTTTCCGTTGTTTATGGCATTCCAAACAAGCAATATCTATATGGTACCTATGCGCGCATGAGCGACGATGACATCGAGGACGATATAGAGGTGGAGTCGATGACACGCGAATATCTGCCGATATATCGCCTTGGGCTGTCAATAAAGGAACTGCGGCGATTCTCCACCATGCGCCTGCATCTTGAGAGGAACGTAAGAACGACGGTGGTTGACTCGTGCAGCCATGAGTCACCGGTGATAGTACTGATAATCGGCGAGAGCTACAACCGCCACCACTCCTCGCTCTACGGTTACCAACTGCCTACCACACCGCATCAGCAGGAATATCAGGCGACGGGGAACCTTTACCGGTTTGACGACGTCATAGCGTCGTACAACCTTACCTACAAGTCGTTCCAGAATATGCTGACACTCTACGACTACGACTCTGCGGGTACGTGGTACGACTACCCCATTGTGCCTGTAATGTTCTGTCAGGCGGGCTACGAGGTGATGTTCTTCAGCAATCAGAATACTCTCGATAAAGCGTCCGCTTTCACCGATTTCACCGAGGATATGTTTATGAACAATGCCGACATCAGCCGTTTTATGTTCGATGTGCGCAACCCTCGGAGCCATCAGTACGACATGGACCTTGTAGGCGATTACCTGGCGACCGCCTCAACCGGCAAGCCGCAACTCATAATTCTCCATTTCATCGGTCTACATGCTGACTACAAGCTGAGATATCCTGAGGAAAGAAAGACATTCGCGCCTTCAGACTACCCCTCCAGGAAAGACCTGAGTGAAGAGGAGAAAGAAATCCTTGCTGATTACGATAATGCCGTCAGATACAACGACGAGGTGGTGGACTCTATTCTGCGCGTATTCTCTGAGAAGGAGGCGGTAGCCATCTACGTGCCCGACCACGGCGAGTTGGTCTTTGACGGATGCCGCGAGATGGGACGCAATCTCATCAATGAGCGCTGCTACGTAGAGCCGCAGTTCGACATTCCTTTCTGGATATACTGCTCTGACACCTACAAGGAGCGCCATCCCGCCCTCTGTCGCAGTATTGAGGCAGCCGTCAGCCGCCCCTTCATGACCGACGACCTGCCCCACCTGCTGCTCTCTCTTGGCGGCATTCACACTCGGTGGTACAGTCCTGAGCGTAACCTCATCGACCCGCAGTTCAACGTCGGTCGAGTGCGTAAGATAAAGGGTGAGGCAGACTACGACAAATTACGCCGTTTTTAGGTTCCACTAAAAAATATTTTTTGCGAAAAAGGTTCCACGTTACGCAAAATCAGTGGTGGTCGGCGATATAAGGCGGTTTGTTTAAGAATCGGAAATTGTGTCCGACTCCTTAAAAGACTGATATCCAGGTGATTGCGGTTTTTAACAATTTTCAAGTTGCGGAACCTTCGTAATACTTTTTCTTTGTAACATGCTGATTATCAGCACGTTTACTTCCTAAAAGTGTTAGTATTTTCAAGTTATTTTTCGACCATTGTAAAGATATTTCAAACCCCAACATGCACAAAATCTTCGATTTGAGCCGTTTTTGCCGTTTTTATGCCGAATTCTGACCTTGCTTATGGTTTGGTCCAACCGTGGAATAACCTTGGTCCGAGTAA
>JAFTFC010000173.1 GCA_017449725.1 Prevotella sp.
ATGTCCTCGGCTGTCACGTTAACAGTGTATTCTGTATTTGGCTGCAAATTACCTACCGTGTAGGTAGCTGTAGTTCCAGATATATCGTCAGTGTACTGCAAGTCCGCAGTGCTTACCACGTCGTCGCCCTTCTTCACGGTAACGTGATAGATAACGAACTTGTGGCTGTCGGTGGCACTGAGGTTGACGGTCAGCGTAGAAGTAGTCTTAGCGTTCTCTGTAGGAGCAGTCAGTTCGGGAGCAGTATTGTCGTTTTCCTCTGCGGTTCCGGTTCCCTTTACAAAGAAGCGCTTAATCCATACACCATAGTTGTTATCGGGGTGAACGCGGGTGCTGACGAACTTCACATATCGTACTCCTTCCAGCTGAGAAGCGTCAAGTAGCTTCTCTGGATCGTCTGACGTTGTAGTAAAATCGTCTACAACACCCAACTCGCGAGCGTGTTCCTCGTCGTGTGTTACAGTCTTTACTGTAGTCCAAGCGCTACCATTTGCAGAAACTTGCAAGGTATATGCGGTTGAGTTAGCATCGAACGAGAGTTCAATCTCAGAAAGGTCGTAAACACCCTTAAGGTCAGCAATAAAGCCTGCGTTGTATTCGCGCTGGGCACCATCCTCGCTGCGGAGTTTCCAGTCGCCAGTGGCAGGTTCAGCTCCGCTGACAATAACATTCTCAATATCCTCGCGGCTGCAATCAGGGTCAACCCAAATCTGCTGGGGTGAGTTAACAAGGTTTGCAGAATATTTGTTGGGATCGGCAACAGTGAAGATTATGTAACTCTCTGCGCTCTGACCGTTTCTGTTTGTTACCGTCAGACGCCAGAAGTATGTATCATACTCAGCCACAGTAGTGTTGTACACGTGTGCTGCGGCATCGCTTGTGGCTGTCCAGGTATCAAGGGTAGACTCCACAACTCCAGGACCGCCCATCTTGTCGAGTGTAAAGGTAAGCATACCTGCCTGAGTGTCGGTAGCGGAAAGGTCGAAACTTACATTCTTGTCATTAACACCCGAATTGCGCTCGAAAGAAATTACTGGTGTAGTATTCGGAGAAGCTTCTTCGCCGTGGCCGTAAACCTCGAACTCCTTAAATGTGATTGCTTGATCAGAATAACCCTTTGTCGCACGGAAGCGAACGAAACGGTACTTCGTATCCTGTAATACACCGATGATGTTATCAACACGTTCATTGGTGTTTGCGGCATCTGCCACAGCATAGTTGTTGGTCCATGTAGCGGCATCGTTAGAGAAGTCGATAGTGAAGTCGCGAGCTACGGCAGCACCTTCGTAGAATATCTTTACCAAGTCGATAACATAATTCTTACCAAGGTCTACTACATATGTTATAGCGGGGTTAAGCGTTAATTCACAAGCTCCATTATTGCGGCTTGCCCATACTGTATTGATATTGCCGTCAACAGCATTTGTCTCAGGATAACCAACGAGATGACTGCCACCATTATAGTTATCAGCCTTGTAGAAGTTGTTCAGGGCGAGGTTGGAACCAGTGTAGCCGATGACGACACAAGTAGCAGTCTGCTCGTTGAAGGTTGCCGTGACAGTGGTCTTGCCGGCATTGGCAATAGTCAGGGTCGTGCCGTCAATGGTTGCACCGTTGTCGGCAGTGAGCACAACAGAAGCCGAACGGTCTACCTCATCCTCGTCAATAGCAACGACAGTAAGATTTGTCGTACCTGAAGTTACTACTGCTGCAGATGCAGGAGTAACGGTAAGAGTGGTCAGGACAACCGTACCTGATGTGGTAATAACAACTGCATCGCTTGTCGAACTGTTACCGAAAGCGTCGGTAGCGGTCACGGTAATAGTATATTGTGTTCCTAGTGTCAGCCCTGTAATGGTGAGCGGAGTTGCCGAACCCGACACGTTGTCGGCAGTGTGGAATGTCTTGGTGGTTGCCACACCGCCAGCAGGAGTGTAGGTCACGTCATATTTCAGATAACGGCAAGCGTCTGTCGATGTCGCGTTGAGGGTAATTGCCGTTGTGGTTTTTGCACCTTCGGTTACCGTTGGCTTCGAGGGTGCATCGGTGTCGCTAGTTGTTGAGTTCAGCGTACCGTATACAGAGAAGTCCTTAATCTTCAGACCCCATCCGGTATTCAGTCCTTCCGAGATGAAACGGACATAGCGAATGCCCGTTGTCGTTCCCGTGAAACTGTCGTATGTACGGTTGACAACAATACCTGCGCCTGAAGATGTCTCCGTATAAGAATATGCATTGGTATAAGTCTCACCATCGGTAGAGAAAGCAATCGTCACATCTTTCGGAGATGCTCCATCATAGCGTGCCGTAATTGAACTAATATCGTAAGTGTTGCGGAGATCGAGGACAAAACCGTATGTCCCATCTTCTGCAGCACCATTGTCACATAGTGCCCATTGAGAATCTGTATTTTCATCCACCATGCCATTACGAGAGTTCAGCGAGCCTGCTGATGCCTCGTTGTAGGGAACGACAACATTCTGCCAGCGGTCACCGGAGAACAGGTCTACTTTGCTTCCGGCAAGTACGGTGATATCGACTGTCGCCTGAACCGTCTCGTCGCTGTTCTTCACCGTGATAGTGGTCGTTCCTGCGCCAGCGGCATGGAACACGCCATCGCTCACTGTTCCCACGGCAGGAACAGAACTGGTGTAGGTCAGTGTCGGCATCTCTGTTATCACACCGCCATACTGGTTCTTGCCAGTAACGGTCAGGGCTACATTGTCGCCTACGCTTGCCGAGGTCTTGGCGGCAGTGAGCGTAAGATTGCTCAAGACTTCAGCCTGCTCAGAGCCATAAACACCAAACTCCCAGAAACTGTGTCCCCATATTGTGGCACGTGATGTTCCCGTGAACTTCACGTAGCGCACCGTCTGGTCGGCATCGAGATTGATTACTTGTGTCCAGAGTTCTGCTTTTCCGGCTGCATTCGTGCCACTTGCGACCTCAGTTCCATCCGTGATAAAGCCGGCGCCATCCACCGCTGCACCTTCTGCGGCAACAGTAATGGTGTAATTCTCAGTATAGGCAGTCTGCCATACAATGACGAATGAACGGACAGTCTGGTCGGAACCTAAGTCCACCTGCCAAGTCTGCGGGTCGGAAGAGGCAGACTCCCAGCGGGTACCGACATTGCCGTCAACAGCAAAAGACGCCGTTCCCGATGTAGCAATGGCTGTTTTGTTGAGAGCCAGGTTTGTGTCCTGCCCCAGCATTGTTCCCGTCCAGAAGAACAATGCAAACAATAAGAGTAATAATTTTCGTTTCATGCGTAATACTTTAAATGTGAGTTTTAATTGTTTTCTTTTCCTTAGAGGTGTTCTGTCGTTTCCGCATTTTCCACCTCACCTTTTTGGTAATTTTCGGCTGCAAATGTACGATGAAAACGTTTACGTTCCAAATTTTTTACCTCACAAATACCTCACTTCTTGCTTTTCGCTCCTCACTTCCACCTCTCCCTGCGCATTGTAAAAATTATGAACTCCCGCACTCCCGTACCTCCGCACCCCCGTACCCCCGTACCCCCGACAAAATTATTTTTAGGTTCCCCCAAGTTTTGGTTTTAAAAAAAACATTCCACCTTACGGGGAAATTTCTTTACAAATTTGGGGCGAGTTTGGAATAATATTGGTCTGACCGATCCATAACCTTGGTCCGACCGACCCATAACCTTACTCGGACCAAGGTTATTCCACGGTTGGACCAAACCATAAGCAAGGTCAGATTTCGGCATAAAAACGGCAAAAACGGCTCAAATCGAAGAATTTGTGCATGTCGTGGTTTGAAATTTCTTTACAATGGTCGAAAAACAACTTGAATATACTAACACTTTTCTGAAGGAAACACACTGATAATCAGCATATTACAAAGAAAAAGTATTACGAAGGTTCCGCAACCCGCAAATTGTTAAAAACTGCAATCGCCTGGATATCAGTCTTTTAAGGAGTCGGACACAATTTCCGATTCTTAAACAAACCGCCTTATATCGCCGACCACCACTGGTTTTGCGTAATGTGGAACCTTTTTCGCAAAAAAATATTTTGGAGTATCCCAAAAATGGTGCAATAGGCTAAATACTTAAAGAAAAAAAGTAAAAAACGCGGAATTTTCTTGGTCGTTTCTCAGATTCTTCGTATTTTTGCATCTCCTTGAAAATCTAACTATACAATATGAGACAACTGAAAATCTCCAAATCAATAACTAACAGAGAGAGTGCATCTCTGGAAAAGTACCTGCAAGAAATAGGTCATGAAGAGCTGCTCACGGCAGACGAAGAGGTAGAGCTGGCACAGCGCATTCGCAAGGGTGACCGCGAAGCCTTGGAGCGACTGACCAAGGCAAACCTCAGGTTTGTGGTGTCGGTAGCAAAACAATATCAGAATCAGGGACTGAGCCTGGCTGACCTCATCAACGAAGGCAACGTGGGACTGATTAAGGCTGCCGAAAAGTTCGACGAGACAAGGGGATTCAAGTTCATTTCATACGCTGTATGGTGGATTCGCCAGAGCATTCACCAGGCAATAGCCGAGCAAAGCCGACTGGTGCGTCTGCCGCAGAATCAGGTAGGCTCGGTGACGAAGATTAACCGCGCACTGAACAAGTTCGAGCAGGAGAACGAACGACGCCCGAACGTCTCGGAGATAGCAGAGAAGACATCGCTGCCCGAAGAAAAGGTGGAAGTGGCTCTGAAGTCGAACACACGCCACGTCAGCGTGGATGCACCCTTCAGCGACAGCGACGAAAACAGTCTGCTGGACGTACTGGTAAACGACGACTCACCAATGGCAGACAGTTCACTGGTGATAGAGTCGCTGCGCGAAGAGATTGCTGCTGCACTGACGACGCTGAACTCACGTGAACAGAGAATCATAAAGTCGTTCTACGGCATAGGATGTCCGGAAAAGACTCTCGACGAGATTGGAGTGGAGAACGGACTTTCGCGCGAACGCGTAAGGCAGATTAAGGAGAAAGCAATAAGGAAACTGCGTTCGAACACGAAGAACAAACTGCTGAAGACATATCTCGGCAGTTAATGAGGACAAAGAAGTCTGCGGAAATGAGCGCAGACACAATTAAATAGAAGATGAAAAGATTAGGATATATATTAGGACTGGTGCTCATAGCCTCGACAGTCTGCATCAGCGTAGAGGCTAAGCCCAAGAAGGACAAGAAGATTGCAGAGATATACATGTATGCCCTATCGGCATCATTCAACGACTCTACGGTCTACTTCACCGACATTCAACAGATGCGCGGAGTATGGATGGATAACAAGAGCATGTTTTTGAGAGGAAGTGAGGAGTATGCCAACCAATTACGAAACTACCTCGACTCTAAAGGCATGCCAAAGCGCGTGTGCACTGTCTTCTACTCTAAGAAATACAAGAAACTGAAGAAGCGCTACGACAAGATCAAGAACAAATACGTGAAGAGCGGAAAGTATGACATCAGGAACATTGACATGATAGACTTCCAGTTCCAACCGGTGTTGATTGAAAATTAAACGTTCTTGCTTTTGCAAGCATACTAAAGAAACGATTAGAAATTTGAACACTGAATATTGTTTTTCTATTGCCGAGTTTAAGGTAAGGATTAGTTTCGCAGAATCTAAGTTCAACACTATTAAACTCCTACCCTCTCTTCTGCCGTTCATGGTGGAGGAAGAAGACGACGCGCAGCCGCTTTTCCACCTGCATGTCGACGATACGCTCAAGGTAGTGCCTAAAGCGGAACGTGAAAGAATAGACAAGTTTGACACCGGCAACGGCGACACTGTCGTAGACCATATAAATGCCGGCGGCTACCAGTTCATCGTCAAGGATGTGGAAGGCAGAGAGTGTGCGCTGATACAGACCAATAAGAATTTCAACGACTGTCGCTGCGCCTTGAACGGCGGCTACAATCAACGCTGTTTCGGACTGAACAACGCACTGATGCTCATCTTCGCCTTTGCGTCGAGTTTCCACCAGACGCTGATGATTCACGCCTCGCTGGTAAGGCACGACGGCTACGGATACGCCTTCATTGCCAAAAGCGGAACGGGAAAGAGCACTCAGGTGAGCATGTGGCTGAGGTATATTGACAACTGCGACCTGATGAACGATGACAACCCGATAGTGAGATACATCGACGGCAAGCACTATATCTACGGAAGCCCGTGGAGCGGCAAGACGCCATGCTACCGAAACGTGAAAGCACCACTCGGAGCAATAACCCGAATAGACCGTGCAAAGAAGAATTCCGTAGACAAACTGGGACCAGTGGAAGCCTTCGCTTCGTTCCTCCCCGCATGTTCAACAATGAAGTGGGACAAGGAACTGTTCGATGCCGTCTGCAATAACGTAACAAAAGTAATAGAAACAACGGGCATGTACACACTGCACTGTCTGCCCGACGAAGAATCAGCAAGAATATGCCAAGCGACTATAAAAGTCTCTCTGTAGAAGAGAAGTTTTTCGATAACGCACTACTGCTTCCCGAAGTGGTGAAACTGCTCAACGAAGGTCACACTGTAACCCTGCGGCTGCGCGGTTTCAGCATGCGCCCGTTCCTGGAGGACAAGCGCGACAAGGCTCTACTTAAGAAAGCCGAAAACCCAAAGGTTGGCGACGCCGTGCTGGCAGAGATTGCACCAGGACACTTCGTGCTTCATCGCATCATAAGCATAGAGGGAGAGAAGGTGGTGCTGCGCGGTGACGGTAATCTCGGAACGGAGCAGTGTACACTGAAGGACGTTAAGGGACTCGCCATAGGTTTCTACCGCAAAGGGCGCGAGGTTGCCGACATGACAACAGACAAAAAGTGGCGGGTCTACTCCGCTGTGTGGACCCGCCTCTTTCCTATTCGCCGTTATCTGTTAGCGATACACCGGCGCATTATTCTCAGATTCTTTTAATCAGTCGAGATTCAGACTCTTCTTGATGGCTGCAACCTTCTCGCCTGCCGCCTTAACGCAGCGGTCGTAGCAGTCAGCACACTTCATCGACTTGTCCTTGATCTCAACATAGAACTTAATCTTAGGCTCTGTACCTGAAGGACGCACACTAACCTTGTTGCCATCCTCGCAGAACCACTGCAGTACGTTGCTTGTGGCAGGCATGTCGAGTTTCTCTACGCGACCGTCAGCATACTTAGCCTCGAGGGTCTTGTAGTCCTTCCACAGGCATACCTTTGAACCGCCAAGGTCGGTAGGAGGATTCTTACGGAAGTTCTCCATCATCTGCTTAATCTCGTCTGCACCGGTCTTTCCGGGACGTACGACATTGATTGTTGTCTCGTTAGAGAAACCGTACTCCAAATAGATGTTCATCAGCAGGTCGTAGAGGGTCATGCCATTGTCCTTTGCCCATGCTGCAATCTCGCAGATAAGACAGATAGAGGCTGGTGAATCCTTGTCGCGAACCTTGTCAAACGGCAGGAAACCGAACGATTCCTCACCACCACCGATATACTTCTTCTTGCCTTCGTTAATGCGAATCTCGTTGGCAATCCATTTGAAGCCAGTGTAGCAGTCCATGTATTCTACCTGATTCTTCTTTGCGATCTCTGCAATTACCTCGGTAGTAACGATTGTCTTTACGAGGAACTCGTTGCCCTTGAGTTGACCAAGCTTTTTCTTGTTGGCAATGATGTACCAAGAGAACATCATACATGTCTGGTTACCGTTGATGATAACCCACTCGCCCTTATTGTCGCGACAAACAATTGCCAAACGGTCGGCATCGGGATCGCTGGCAATAACGAGGTCGGCATTAAGACGAGTACCGAGTTTCATACCAAGGGTCATAGCCTCGGCATTCTCCGGATTAGGCGAAACAACCGTCGGGAAGTTACCGTCGATAACCATCTGCTCGGGAACAACATGGATATTCTGGAAGCCCC
>JAFTFC010000174.1 GCA_017449725.1 Prevotella sp.
TATGAATTAAACACATCCGCCTCCCATGAAGTAAAGGAAGTCTACATGGTCTCCCTCCTTCAACTTTATGTTATCCCAGTCTTCGCGCTCAGCAAATACATCGTTCACCTGCACGCTGACCATTTCGGGCTGTTGCACTTCACTCTGGTTTATCAACTCCGTCAAGTTCAGGGGGAGATTAACTTCCCGCAACTCATCATTAACATAAATCTTAGCCATTTCCATTTACTGTTTTTAATCCGTTGCAAAGGTACGGACATTAGCCCGAACCCACAATCCCACGGTATAGGTAAATTGGATACCTAACTTATGGTATATAAAATGCCATACAGATGCGATTGCAGCAGAAGTCAAAACTCCGTAAATTTGCACCGAGAATACAATCAACAAGTATTATGGCAGAAAAGAAGAAATTAAGTATTATTGCCTTCAGTGGCGATTTCGACAAACTTACCGCCGTTTTTACCTTGGGTACAGGAGCGGCAGCAGTGGGTTACGAGGTAAACATCTTTTTCACGTTCTGGGGACTCGATGCCATCAAGCAAAAACAGGGCAGGTCGCTTACGGGTGGCAACTGGCTGACAAAGCTTTTCGGATGGATGATGGGTGGACTAAAAGTAACGCCGACAAGCCGTTTCAATTTCCTTGGAGCAGGTCCAAGGATCTTCCGCTACCTCATGCGCAAAAACAACGTTGCCACTCTCGAGGAACTGGTTGATGCTGCAAAGGTACTCGGTATAAACATGTATGCGTGCGAGATGGCAATGCACGTCCTCGGACTTAAGAAGGAAGACTTCATACCCGAAGTAAAGGACGTTCTCGGTGTGGCTTCATTCCTCAACCTCTCTGAAGGAGGACAAACATTATTTATTTAAGCATTTAAAAAAAACATATCAAATATGGCAACAAAAGTTTTAGACATCACTAAGGAGCACTGCCCAATGACATTTGTAAAGACAAAGATAGAACTTTCCAAACTGAACGATGGCGACACTCTTGAGGTGCTTCTGGCAGAAGGCGAACCGTTGGAGAACGTTCCACGTAATGCCCGGGAACAAGGCTACAACGTTCTCTCTGTAGAACATGTTGAGGGAACAACTCACAAGGTGATTATCAAGAAATAATAAGTAATAATACTATAAACTCCATTTAACATCTTAAAAAGTATGGCAGATTCAAATCTTCAGCGCAGTGTTACCACTGCTACCGCCAGAAGACTGGCTACGACAACCAAGACCGCTCCTCAGATGGGGAGTATCACACCGAGACTACTACTCAAACTGTTACCCTGGGTACAGGTGAGCGGAGGTACATTCCGTGTTAACCGCACCAAGGTGGAACTCCGAAAGAACGACCGTCTGCCCATACAGTATGTCAATGGTGCTCCATCGTTTACGGCTAAGAACCTTAAAGCAATACCGCTATTCTCTGAATTCGATGACGAGATAGTAAACAGGCTTGTCAGTGCTTTCGAGACTCAGGAAGTGGATGTTGACCAGCTCTTCGTTGAGGAAGGCAAGGATAAGCAGCGCTTCTTCATCGTTGCTTCAGGACAAGCCGAAGTGATTGGCAAGGGTTCTCACGGTGAGGAACTACGGATTGCTCTCCTGGGCGATGGAGAGTACTTCGGTGAGGCAGATCTTCTTGACGAACAGGAGTCAACTGTCAGTGTACGCGCCATCACTCCTACGGTATTCCTGGGACTGAAACTCAATGAACTGGTGAAGTTTATCAAAGAAGTGCCCGACTTCCGTGAAACCTTCAACAAGGCTGTTGACAAGCAGTTGCGACTGAAGGCTTCGGTTAACGACAACGGAGAGAAGCACATAGACCTCTTATCCGGACATGAAGAGGACAACATCATTCCCGAAACGTATATAGACTATGAGGAGAACCCCACTGAGTACTCGCTGAATACTCTGCAAACAGTGGTTCGCGTTCATACCCGCGTGAGCGACTTGTATAACAATCCCTACAATCAACTCGAGGAACAGTTACGCCTATCCATTGAGAGCATTAAGGAGCGCCAGGAGTGGGAACTTATAAACAATAAGAAGTTTGGACTGCTGGCAGCAGCCAACCCAGCCTATCGCATCTCGGCACGCTATGGCTCACCTACTCCCGATGACCTTGACGAACTGCTCAGTCTGGTATGGAAAGAGCCTGCTTTCTTCATTGCCAATCCGCGTGCTATTGCCGCTTTTGAGCGCGAGTGCACATGGCGTGGAGTGCCGCCTCAGCATACCGACCTCTTCGGTACCAAGGTAATTCTGTGGCGCGGTGTACCAATTATTCCTTCAGACAAAGTTGAGGTTGAGGGACAGTATCTTACAGGACGTGGTGTAGGTACCACAAAGATTATCCTCGTTCGCACAGGAGAGCAGAATCAGGGAGTCATTGGTCTGCACCAAAGTGGTGTTCCTGGAGAAATAGCACCAAGTATGAGTGCCCGTCTGATGGGTCTCGACAAGTTTGGAGTAGCCTCGTACCTTCTCACCAAGTACTTCTCGCTGGCAGCTCTTACCGACGATGCCATCGCTGTACTTGAGAATGTAGAAGTGGGATATTATCATGACTATCAGCATAGGAATAAAGTAGAGAAATAATGATTGATATTCAGAACATTATCGGCTACGGCATAGACGGACCGGGATTTGAACTCCTTAAGCAAGTGGCTCAAAAGTACTGCCCCGAGGAGTTCCAGCAGGAACGCCAACAGGTGTTACCTTTGCCCGGCGAGGATATCAACCTCTCGGCATTGCCTGTTCAGTTTGATGCGATTCCGTCGTATCAGACTGAGCAAGGTGGCTCCTCTATCGTTCCTGCCGACAACGGTTTCGGCATCGGCATCCCCGAGACACAGAAGCTTCAAGATCTTCACTACGAAGAGGCAGACACGCTGAATTCGGAACAGATAAAGAAGGATTTCCCAGTGTTACACCAAAAGGTGAACGGTCACGACCTGGTTTGGCTGGATAATGGTGCCACTACCCAAAAGCCACTTCAGGTAATCGACAAGATTTCTGATTATTACAAGCACTATAACTCGAATATCCACCGCGGGGCCCACACCCTTGCAGCCAGAGCAACAGACGCCTATGAAGAGGCACGCGAGAAAGTGCAGCGATTCATAAATGCTGCGTCGAGCGAGGAAATTATCTTTGTACGCGGCACTACCGAAGGTATCAATCTTGTGGCACAAACCTACGGACGACAGTACCTGACACCCGGTGACGATGTCATCGTGAGCGAACTTGACCATCATGCTAACATCGTGCCTTGGCAGCGCATCTGCCAGGAGCGTGGAGCCACACTACGTGCGATACCTACTGACAAGAATGGCGACCTGGTGCTTTCCGAGTTTGAGAGACTCATAACTCCACGCACCAGAATTGTCAGCGTAGGACATGTAAACAACACCTTCGGAACAATCAACGACATACAGCGCATCATCGACATTGCCCACAGCCACAACATTCCGGTGCTTATAGACGGAGCGCAGTCCATCGCCCATACTCCTGTTGACGTACAGCAGTTAGGAGCAGACTTCTTCGTGTTCTCCGGTCATAAGATATATGGTCCTAATGGTATCGGAGTAGTCTATGGACGCAAGGACTTGCTCGACAAGATGCAGCCCTGGCAGGGTGGCGGCAACATGATTAAGGATGTAACCATAGAGCGTACAGAATACAACCAACCACCGGCACGTTTCGAAGCAGGAACACCTAATGTGGCTGATGCGATAGGTCTGGGTGCGGCTTTGGACTATGTCAGCCATCTGGGTATCCGCAACATTGAGGCTCATGAACATAAGTTGACGGAATATGCACGCGAACAACTCAGTCAGATCAACGGACTGACGCTGATCGGCAACCCTAAGCAGAGAGTGTCGGTGGTTAGTTTTGTGCTCGACGGAATACCGGTTCCCGAAGTGGGCACACTGCTCGACAAAGAAGGTATTGCCGTGCGTGCCGGTCACCACTGTGCTCAGCCTGCACTACGGGCACTGGGCTACGAAATGAGCGTACGCCCTACTTTTGCACTATATAACACCAAAGAGGATGTTGACCGCCTGGTGATTGCCGTTCGCAAAATCTTAGGTAATATATAATAAGTATGAAATACGAAACAAAGGTACTGACTACAAAATACCAAAAGCCCGACGCCTATGGGGCGCTCTCTATGCCTGTCTACTACACGGCAGCATTCGAGTTCCCCTCCGCCAAGGCTATGACCGATGCCTTCTGTGGACGAAGTATGGAGCCGTCGTACGCGAGAATTGCCAATCCGACGGTAACATATCTGGAAGAACGCGTAAAGCAGATTACCGGTGCCATTAGTGTCACTGCCCTAAACACCGGTATGGCTGCCATTCATTATGCACTGACAGGCGTGAGTGCCGCCGGACTGAACATTGTTGCATCCAAGCACCTCTTCGGCAATTCTGTGTCACTTATGCGCGACACCTTGGGCAGTTTTGGTGTGGAGACGCGCTTCGTCGACTTTACCAATACAGAAGAGGTTGAGGCACTTATCGATGATAATACCTGCGCCCTGTTCTTCGAAATAATCACCAACCCTCAACTCTTCGTTGCAGACATACGCAAACTGGCAGAAGTGGCTCATCGTAAGGGCGTTCCCCTGATAGCCGATACCACTATCGTTCCCTTCTCTACCTTCCACGCCAATACACTGGGAGTAGACATAGAGGTGGTCTCAAGCACGAAGTATATCTCTGGAGGAGGCACCGGACTTGGCGGGCTTCTCATCGACTACGGCACATACGACTGGACTCAACATCCCTCGCCCACCCTGCAGGCACGCACCCGACGTATCGGCAAAAAACTTGCATTCACTGCACGAGTTAAGACCGAACTCGTGACAAACATCGGTTCGCTGATGACGCCTCAAGTGGCATATATGGAGACGTTAGGACTTGATTCGCTCGACATCCGCTACAGACGACAATCGGAAAGCGCACTGTGGCTTGCCAAGGAATGTAAGAAATTGCCCCAAATCAAACGCGTAAACTATACTGGACTTACAGACAATCCATTCTACGACTTGTCGAAGAAGCAGTTTGGAAGTCTGCCCGGAGCGGTCTTCACTATCGACCTCGAATCCAAGGAAGCAGCATGGGCTTTCATTGACAGACTGAAAGTGATACGCAGAGCCACGAACCTCTTCGACCGCAAATCACTTGCCATCCATCCTGCCTCAACAATCTTCGGACTGTTCACAAAAGAGCAATGCGAAGAGATGAATGTTTCTGATACCACCGTGCGGCTTAGCATCGGTCTGGAGTCACCCGAAGACCTGCTCGAAGACATCCGTCAGGCTCTCGGATAACACTAAATATAGAACTCTGAAGAATCAACCCAGCCCGCACGGAGAGCATATTTTATGGCTTCATGGGCTGTGTTGATGCTCAATTTTCTGAAAATGTTCTTGCGATGGGTAGTTATGGTATGAACGCTGGAGAAACGCTCGGCGGCAATTTCCTTCGTCGTCTTTCCCAGCGCTATGGCTTTCACTATCTCTATTTCTGTAGAGGTAAGTATGGCAGGCACCTCAGGCTCTTGGTTCCTTGCAAGCAACACTTCCATAACTCGCTGGCTGATATAGCGCTTACCCACTGACGCAGACTTCAGGGCATCAGCAATCACCACCATCGGCTCATCCTTGAACACCACACTGAATTGGTTTGACGAGTAGATGACACGCTTAAGGAACGTCGGAGTCAGTTCGTCACTTATGAGCACCCACGTAGCCAACTGAAACCTTTCGCTGACAATCAACAATTGCTGTTCGTCGCTGAAGTCAAACAACTTGTAGTCGAGTACCACTACTGATGCTTCGCTCTCTTTCAAAGCCTGAGTCAGCCCATGCATGTCGTAAACGCGCGACACAGAATTCCTGCCATCGCCCAGAAGCAGACTATGCAAAGCAAAGCTTGTCAGTTCCTGATTGTCCGCAATGATAAAGTTTCTCATACCTGCCAATTGTTATATATGAATACCGCTGCAAAGGTACGCACAATAGACACATCTACCAAATAATTGGTAAATAAAAGAATTTTTATCTAAAAACCGACGGCTTTATGAGTATATTTTCTATCAGTAGGAAGATATTTCCGATTTAGCAGAATAATTTTCTATTTCAAAATACTGCAGCAATTTTCCTTATATCCTTCAGTATGTCGAACAGCGAGGAATCTTTACGCGCCGTCTGCATGTTATACTTCGTCTGCAGGTACATCAGCGAGTCGGCAGGCACATCAAGGGCAGCCTCAAACATCAGCGCCGTTTTGGCAGTCAGCGGGCGGCGTCCGTTCAGTATCTCGTTCACCACCGAATAGGTTAACCCCATCAAGTCTGCCAACTGCCGCTGGCTGATACCACGCTCCTCTATCTCGTCCTTCAAAACTTCGCCGGGATGAGTGGCGAATGCTCCGTAACCTAAATTCCCCATACGTCTATACTTCCTATTTTTTATAATGATTCGATAATTCCGTTATGTTGCAAATGGTGATACCCTCTTGTTCGCTCGACTTGAACTCTATCCGATACTGGTCGTTCACGCGAACCGACTCCGTTCTCTTCTTATTGCCGCCTAATGCCTCATAATGCAAGGCGTGATAACGGTACAGATCCTCTACTTTGTCAACAGAGTCAAGGACGTTCACTACGCGCACATACCGCCTCACTATATCTGGCTGGTATCGGTGCTTCTTATCTTTGGCTACGCCGTTGTAGAACAGGTCGCGCAGATAGTCCTTTTCAAACTTTATTTCCATATTTCTGCAACTTTGGCTGCAAAAATAATGATTATTTTCAATATTCGCAAATTTTGCGAACTATTTTTAGATTTTGATGTAAACAAAAAAAGAGCTAATATGATACTTTCATTAGGGAGAATTAAAAAATTCCGTACAAAGATAGGGAATTTTTGGGATATATTCCAAAGTTTGTTAGGGAAAATGTGAAAAAAGTTTGGGGAGCAGGGAATTCTTTGGCGGTCTGGTCATAGTTTTGATCAGATAAAATGCTGGTTATGGAACGTCCAATCCTCGGTTATGGATTGGTCGGAGTGTGGAATTGGGTTGGTGCTTGTTTGGTTATGGATTGGTGGAAAATTCTCTAGAGAATTCTGAAGCGTGGTTATTGGTTGGTTGAAGCGTGGAATAGGCATCACGACGAATTCTCTAGAGAATTTCCCGCAAAAGTTATGGGTCGGTCGGACCAAGGTTATTCCACAGTTAAAGCGAGGTTACGGCTCACTGCCAGCGAGGTTACGGCTCACTTCGGGAGAGGTTACTCCTCTCTTCGACGCGCAAATCATTTCCTTACATGAAATTTTTCGCCTCAAAGGGTGTTAGGGTGTTGTAGCCCTCTGTTTATCGGGCTTAGAGCTGCGCACCCCAGGGTGCAAGGGTGTTGCGAGGGTGTGGTACAACACACTTACCACACCCTTACACCCTAAGGTGTATGCCTAAAACGCCCTGCGA
>JAFTFC010000175.1 GCA_017449725.1 Prevotella sp.
CTGAGGAGGATGGCATGAGGCACCAACGTAAGGAGGAAAAGGAGAAGAACCGACACTATCAACTCTACCACAACCATCATCAATGCAAACTGCTCGCGCGAAGAGAGGCTGCGGATGTTGCGGACACCACAAAGAAGCCGGCTGTCAGAGATGCAACCGAAAGCCATAGACCACAGCAACATCCACCCCAAAAGCGGGGAGGCGATGATGTGGCTAAGGTTACGGAAGAACCAGCGTATGCCCTCCGGGGCAAGAAGTGAACGTACCATAAAATCGGGACGTGCCGCAGCAAGAAGCCACGACAGTAGCACGAGCGCCACGAAAGCCGCAGAGAGGGCAAGAAATGCCCGTGAAAGGATGGTTATCAGTCGGTTATTCATCTATCCTTATGTTATTCCTCATCAGGCATCAGGTTGTCAACATCGAGAATATGCAGTTCGCAGGCACGTACGACAAGTCGTGTGGCGTTAACTCCCCTTCCCTTCTCACCGGGAAAGAGTTTCTGAGTGAGTTCGTTCTGGCGTTTCTCCAGACTCTTAACACCAAAGGGCATACCGCGAAGAGTGGTTATCTGCTCCTTTGTGAAACCCAGTGCAAGATGGCGCAACAAACGCTCGTCGTACTCGTCTATCTCATAGTCTACGAGGGCTTCCTGGCGCATCAACTGTGCGGAGACACTTCGTTTAAAGCGCTCTACAATCTTCTCGAGTATGGGCTGATTGAACACCATTCGCTTACCGCTCATTACACTTGCCACGTCTCCGCGTGTGAGAAGCTCGCCGCTTTTAAGACAGATGCCGTCGGCACCGGCGTCAAGCACGTCGACCCATAACTTCTCGTTGAGTATCTCACCAGTAAATATCAGCACTTTAACGTTGGGGCGTGTCTGTTTTGTCTGTCGGCATATCTCCACTCCGATGGTTGTGGAACCACCAAGTCCGAGGTCGAGCAATACAAGCTCTGGCTCCTGCTGTTTTATCAGCCGCCAGTAGGCACTCTCGTTTTCTGCCGTTCCGATTATCTCTGCCTCTGGAATCTCGTTGCGGAAGATTCCCTCAGTGCCCTTAAGTTCGAGGGGCACATCTTCGACGATTATAACTTTAAATGGTTGCATATAAACTGTGGTAATGTTATCAATATAATTGTTGACTCGTTTTCTTTTTGGGTTCTGATGCCGCAGGCATGTAGGTTTGTAGCATCGGCTATCTCGCGAACTATCTGGCGGCACACCAGGAATGGGATGTTGCGCACCTCTGGCACAAAGAGGTCGCGGTAGGCAAATCCGGGCATCGCTATGCGCAAGCAAACGACCTTGGAATTTGACGATTTCATGATTTCACTATCGTCGTTAATTTGTTCAATTGTCAAGTTGTCCATAACTTTACTGCCGCACTCTTGGCGCAACAGTTCTAAGAGATAGTCAACTAACGCAGAATCAGGACGCATGGTATCAAGTTGCCGCATTGCCTGTTCGGAGAGTATGGAATAGAGTTCCTTGTAGTATGCCACAACCTCATGGAGTGCCGGCAGTTGCTCGCCGTTATCGTCTGACGGCAACAGCTGACTAATGCGGTTGGGATAGTACATCGTCTCGTGCTTTAGTGTGCTCAGACAGTTGTCTAACACGTTATTTGCGATATAGTATCGTTCAGACTCGTATTCTATGCGATGAAGTTCATCCTGCGCAAGCTCGATGTCGAGATTCTTGCCCTCGCTCATGCTCACTCCTTCGTGCAGTGCCTCCAATATCCTGTCTACAATATTGCGCAGCGGTTCTGAATATTTGTGTGTATCCACTTCCGCTATGCGCTGATACTTCTCCTCGTCGCTACTGTCGTCGAGCAGCATGCGGTTTATCTTCTCCACCTGCTCCACACAGAAACGGTAGTAAAGGCGGTGACGGTAGTAGAGCAGATAATAGGACATGAGGATAACTACTATAAGCAGGATGAGCAGGATGACGGCAATGGTGCGTACCTGAGAGGATGCCTGCATGGTGCGCACGTACTCCTGCAGTGAGCCGTCGGCAGAAATCTCCTTGTAGAGTTGCGTATATACCTTATTATTATATCGGTATGTCTCCCACTCATGGAGTGCCAGAGCAGCCACAGCCACCTCGTTGCGGAGTTCAAGGATTTTCTCGTAGGGCATGGAAAGCGAGTCGTGGAACCAAACTATTTCAGCAGGTTCGAGTCCCGACTCTCCCCTCAGTTCCATGCGAGGTCTGTCTGCCGGAATCTTCTCGTTGATGACCCTGATGGCACTATCGGCAAAAGCGATAGCCTGACTGTAGGCACCTGCGATATTTGAGTCGTAGACGCGCAGCGAGTATATTGCGGCAGAATCCTGCGCTTGGGGTGTAGAGACATTAGAATGAGAAGGCACAGCCACCACGGCACCCGAAAAAGCCTGAGCCGCAAGGAGGAAGGCACCAACAAGAATTCTTACTATTCCCTTAGGCAGGCGGAAAGCGAAGCGCGAACCTTCACCGAGACGGCTCTCTGCCGTAAGCTGGGAGACGCTGAATATCTTACTTGCCTTCTTATACTGGTCAATAATACCGCGGCAGTTCATCAGCCCGAATCCATGACCGTTGCTCACCTTGTGGTTAAAAATGTCTTGAAGTTTATCCTCTGGAATACCTATGCCAGTATCGGCAACAGAGAGTTCCACGTATTCATCGGTCTCTAAGGCAGAAACAGTCACCTTGCCGCCCTCGGGAGTGAACTTTCGAGCATTGTCTGTCAGGGTGTTCAACATGAAGAGAGTCATGACGCGGTCTGCCTTCACCACGGCATTAGTATCTTCTACACAAAGGTCAATGCCTTTCATTCTGAATGCCATACGAGAGCGTTTCACCACATCGAAGAGGTCTTGCAGACGGAAACTCTCCACTCGCAGCGACAATTGTCCCTGACGCAACTGAATCCATTGGGTGAGAACATCGTTGTAATCGTTTATCTTTTCTGTCAGTTCTGCCACATAGTGATAGCGCTCAAGCCGCACTTCCGTACTCTCCTTCCTCTCGTTCAACTTGTCCACCTCGTGCAGAATCCGGTCTATCAGTGGCATAACAGAGTTGGCAAGGAACACCTTGGCACGGTTCTCGATGTTGCGTCGGCGGTTCTTCTCAAGGTTCATCTCGGCAATCACCCGTTCCTCTTCTATCGTCTCATATCGTTCGTTTAGTTGTTCTATGCGCTGGCGGTTCTCCTTGTTCCACTCTTCCAGCGGTTCGAGCAGGCTATCCAGCGGTTTAGCCTTGTCGCGACGCGCCCTGAGGTAGCTGAACAGCAGCAATGACAGAAGTAGCACAACGATCATCAGAAGCACGGCAGCCATCATGATGTTGAGTTGCGACAGGGTGTAGTCAAGCTGTTCCACACGTGCTTCGAGTTGTCGGTCCTGACGCGTGGAGTCCTGCATGTCGAGATAAATATTGCGGTTGTAGTCGCTGCGTGGCTTGTCGTCGATGGCAGAATATGTCAGCGAGAGTCTTTCACGGATACTTGCCACAAGGTCGGGAGCCTGGTTGATGGCACTATCCTTGCGGAGCGCATCATCGAGACATGCCAATGCCGAGTGATAGTCGCCGATGTTCCAGTAGCACGAAGCAAGGGTTCGATAGGCTCCGGCTATCTGGTAGACATCACCATACTCCTCGAAAATTCTTAGCGACTGCTGCGCCAACGTTCCTGCCAATTCGGTATCTCCATCGGGAGAACCGTAGAGGTGTTCACTCATTCCCTGCAAGGCATTTGCCTCCCAGTATATGTCACCACTCTCATGAGCCATCTGCTCGCATCGCGAGAGGTAGCCCCACTCTATCTGGCTTATCTCCTGTGACGAGCCGTCGGTGATTATTCCTCCTGCACCAATCTGATATATATAATTGAGGTATTGTGCCGTGTCGTTTAGGATAGGACCATTGGGGTCGATACTATTGATGGCTTCGACGGAGGGACGTTCCAGTCCCACGTAATAATAATATGTAGAAGTAACAATAGCCAACTCGCTCTCGGCATACACCATGCGGCGCTGCTGTCGCTCAGTTAGCGAACTGCGTTCCTCATCAATTCGTGCCAGCGCCTGACGGGCTTTCTCGCTGTAGTCGTAGAAGTCCTTGTTGAGAGAACGGCGCTGACAGAGCCTCATCTGCTGTATGCGTGCGATGAGTATTTCTATTTGATTGTCGGTCAGAGAGATGATGCTGTCAAGTTGTGCCTCAGCCAACCGGTAGTCCATACGCGCTATGCTCACGAAGGCGAGGTTGTTCATTGCCTCGGCTCGTCCTCCGTCGTAGTTTTCTGCAAACTGCAGAGCACGACGGGCATAGACGGTAGTGGAATCAAGATTCTTATAGTGATAGGCGTATGATAAAGAATTCAGCTTGTCCACCGCTTGCCTATCGGACGGTGAACAAGCTGAAATAAATACTAAAAGTACAAGTACGAGGTTATGCGCGAGCCTTTGCACAATAACCAAGAGCCTCCTTGCACTTATCTGTAACGTACTTCCAATCGCCTGCCTTAACCTTGTCAGACGGGAACAGTTTTGAACCCATACCAACGCAGAATACGCCTGCCTTGAACCACTTTGTGAGGTTCTCTTCCTCGGGAGCCACGCCACCAGTTACCATAATCTTTGACCAAGGCATCGGAGCCATCAAGCCCTTGATGAGGTTAGGACCGACTACGTCACCAGGGAATACCTTAGTGAAGTCGCAACCTACTTCCTGTGCCTTACCAATCTCAGAAGGTGTCAGACAACCTGGGCAGTATGTCACGCAACGACGGTTGCAGACAACGGCGATGTCGGGGTTGAACAGAGGACCTACAACGAAGTTAGCACCCATCTGAATGTAGAGTGATGCTGTAGGAGCGTCTACAACAGAACCGATACCGAGAGCGAGTTCAGGGCACTCTGTGTTAGCCCACTTAGAGAGTTCTGCGAACACCTCGTGAGCGAAGTCACCACGGTTGGTGAACTCGAAAGCGCGCACACCACCCTCGTAGCAAGCCTTGATTACATTCTTACAAACTTCAACGTCCTTGTGATAGAACACAGGAACCATAGGTGCCTCGGCAATCTTTGCCATCACCTGGAATTTATCAAACTTAGCCATTTTTCTTTTTACTTTTTTGCCTGTTTACCATTATCTCTGAACACGTCCGTTAGCATTACCACC
>JAFTFC010000176.1 GCA_017449725.1 Prevotella sp.
ATTTCGGGGAACCTGAAAATAATGAAGTATAAATGATGAGGAAAGAGGGGAAAATGGCTCAAATCGAAGATTTTGTGCATACAGGGGTTTGAAATATCTTTACAATGTTCGAAAAATAACTTGAAAATACTAACACATTTCGGAAGTAAACTCGCTGATAATCAGCGTGTTACAAAGAAAAAGTATTACGAAGGTTACGCAACTCGCAAAATGTTAAAAACTTAACCGCCTGAATATCAGCCATTTAAGAAACCTTACATCTTTTCCGATTCTTAAACAAACCGCCTTGTATCGCTGAAAAGCACTGGTTTTGCGTAATGTGGAACCTTTTTTGCAAAAAATAATTTTTTGTGGAACCTGAAAACTATTATTAAGCATAAAAAAGGAATGATGGGCGTTACCCATCATTTCCTTATGCAGCGGACGCTATGTCCGAAATTAAAAGCATGTCCTGACGTGTCGTAGACGACGAAGCCGGTAGCCACGGCATTCATACGGGTTGTGTTCAGGGTGTTACTCCTGCTTAGTGCGTCATAATACTCGGTACTGCTCCAGAACCATGCATCAACATATTCATCAGCATCGCCTGTGGCAGAAGCACCATAGTAACCGCCTGGCAGAGCCGAGAAACCTGTGATGTTGTTCGGGTTATTCTCAGCACCTTCTGCTCCGGGCTCTTTCCATCCAGACCACGACATGGGCACTTCATCCTTGTAGTTGGCTGACTTCGCACCGCCGTAACTCTTGAGCGCTTTCCACTGGTCGATGGTGGGCACTTCCCATCCTTCGGGCGCCAGTCCGTTCTCGCTTGTCACAGCATAGCCGTTATAGAGCAGTCCGTAGACTGTTGCCATGTCGTCGTTGTCACCATATTTATGGCATGCGCCAGTAGTGTTGGCGTTCCAAGTCGTCACATCGGCAGAACTCATAAGAGGAAGATTCTCGCCGTTGGTATAGCGCTGTGTGGCGAGGTTCTCTGCCATCCAGAACTGCGTACCGATCTTCACAATGGCGTAGTGGTTCTCTTCATCGCCACGAACATCATCGAGAAGCTCAGGCTCAACTGTAGCCGTCTGAATCTCGCCTTCGGGCTGGTCGGCAATCACGTAGCTGTTAACGATATAAGCCTCGGTGAGTGCCTGCTCGCCTGCCTCGTAGGTGACACTGTTCTCGGCAGAATTCCACTTCACGCTGCCACCGTCGCTTAGCGATACGCCCGCCGTCAGGTCTGGGTCGCCGTTCTCGTCGATGGGATAAGCCACCACGCGGCGCTCGCCAAGGGGCTTGATATACTCAAGACATATCTCTGCAACCTTCATTCCGTCGTACATCACCTTCTGCACATAGCTTCCGGTGAAGGAGGTAGGAACAGTGAAGCGAAGCGGAGGAAGGTCGGTGGTGCGCTGGGGCTTGACATACTCGAACGTGATGCGGTCAACGTTAGCCATGTCGTACACCTTCGTATCACCGTTCTTCAGCTGGAGCTTCAGGCGGTTAGGCTTGTTGGTCTGGGCAGTGACGCCCAGACCAACTATCATAGCCATTAATATAACTAATGTCTTCTTCATATTGCGATTACTTAACAGCAGCCTTCATGCCGTTGACAACATAAACACCGCGGTTGAGCTGTACCTTGTTCTCACCGGCAGCAACATTTACTTCCTTAACGAGACGTCCGCTCAGGTCGTAGATGCGTGCAATACCGTCGGCGTCAGCATTGATGAGCAGACCGCCCTTCATGCCGCGAACACCGGGCTTGCTGTCGCCAGCCAGACTATAGATACCGTCAACAACAATACTCTTCAGAACAACGTCGACTGTAGCATCCTTCTCGGGAGAAGCAACCTCAATCTCTGCATCCTCGTGGTCGGCTGCCGAAACAGTCATCGCGTAGTCGATGCCGAGAACGTCGAGCGTAATCTCGTACTTACCCTCTGCGTCGGTTGTTGCCGTTACCTCGTTGTAGTCGTTCTTCAGTGTTACTGTTGCACCGGCAACAGGAGCGTTGTCCTTGTCGCTTGTAACAACACCGCTAATGGTCTTCGGTGTGTAGAGATAGATGAACTGTGTACCAGAGGTAACGTCCTCAACCTCAGCAACCATTGTAGCATAGCCCTCACCGGTAGCTGTACGAACGTAAGAGAGTGTGTTCTGCTTAACACCGATGGTGTAAGCACCGTTCTCGTCAGACTCTGCCTCGTAGTAAACGTCACCACTTTGGTACTTGATGGTAGCGCCTGCTACTCGCTTACCTGTGTTCTTGTCCATCACGACACCCTTGATTGTCTCGCCTACCTCAACAGTGAAGTAAGCTACAGGAGTACCGGCTGAAACATTTGAGGCGGGAAGATCTGAGCCATTGCCATAGAAGGAAGTACCGGTGTAGTGGTTATCCATGTCGTAGTAAACGGTATTGTAGGTACCCGAACCGTTCACGATAGTGTAAACACGGATGTTAGACGTACCGTCGTAGATGATAGGCTCACTCGACAGGTCGATAACAGACTCTAACGGCTCATTGGCAACATGGGCAATCTGCTCACCGTTATTAACAGTTACCAAATGCAGACCGTCGATAGCTGCGCCACTTGCAACAGCACCTGCCTGCATACCAACGTATGCTACGAGGGTAGTGGTGATGTTCTTGGTCGAACTTGGAGTACCAATGAACTTGATCGAGGTAATCTTAGAACCGGCGACGATACCATAGTCTGCCAGCATCTCTGGTGTGTAGTAAACGTCAGACTTACCACCAACGGCGTCGTCTGCCCACAGCCAGTAGATAGGAGCCTGAGTAGCGGTTCCGGTCTTAGTACCTACCTGGACAGAGCCACCGGCACTCTCCTCGGCAATTACAACCTCGACAGTTTCGGTCTTTGCAATGTTCTCACCCTGTACGAACTCTACGTAAGCATCGAATGTACCTGCTACGTGCGGAGTGTAGGTGAATGTGAAGGTAGCGCTTGCACCTGCCTTCAGCTCTACTGCCTCGAGTTCCTTGACAACCTCGTCGCCGAGATACAGCTTAGCAGTGTAGCTGCCTGCTGCGTAGTCGGTAGTGGTGTAGTTGGAAACCTTAGCGGTAGCGGTGTAAGCATAGTTAACCATACCCTCGGCAGGAACCTCTGCCTCGTCGATGGTGATACCCTTGGCAGCCTCGAGAGCAATGTCCTCGGTGATGTCACCTGCAGCAACATTGACAGTCTTGTGCCAAGGCAGATAACCTGCTACGAGTACGTTGAGGTCGTAGTCGCGGTCGTCCTTCATGATACCTACAGAGTACTTACCCTCAGCATCGGTAGTGCCTGTGTAGAGCACCTCACCGTTCTCAGCCTTAACAACTGCGTTAGCCACGGGCTGCTCGCCTGCGGTTACAGTACCACTTACCTTCTTGGGTTCACCGGGAACACCGAGGAAGATTGCGGGACGAGAGTTGCTCTCGCGTGCCTGATAGGTATTATAGGTTGAGAATGAACTGTCACTATATTTGTTTACTGCAAGAATATTTGTATAGCGAGAGCATTCTACGTAGACATTGTCAACATAGGCATCGCAACCGAAATACATCATTACTTCCAGGTTGCCACCCTGATATGTGTAGGGAGCAGGAAGATCGATAGTGATAAGATCGGAATGTGCTGAAGATGTACCTGCTTTCTTTGCCGTAATAGTTCCTTCATAGACAGGAGTGGTGCCTTCAATACCGGTAGCGGTTGTTGTAGCACCAGTAGTAAGTGCTGTCAGGTCGGTCTCACCAATCCACAACTTACCATTCTGAGAAACATAATCCTTGGCAGTGTTATAACCACGGAATACCACCTTTGTGATGGGAGTGCCGGCAGTAATACCTGCTGCAGCCATCTCCTCTGCGGTATAAAGCAGTTCTGTCTGAGAGTTTCTGTAGTTATGGTAAATAAGCGCATAACGAGAATCTTTGTCGTTCTCACCTACCATCTGTACGGCAGCATAGACTTCCTCGGCGATAACCACCTCAACAGGAGCAGAAGCCACCTTGTAACCGTCGGCGAACTCAAGTTCTACGCGAGCCTGGAATGTTCCGGCAGCATGCGGAGTGAACGAGAAGTCGAAGTTAACATCAGAGTCTGTGGTGATTCCATTGTTGCCGTATGCAGGAGCAGCAAGTTCTACTGCCTCTACCTCCTTGACAACCTCGTTGCCGAAGTACAGACGTGCAGTATAGCTGCCGGCAGCCTCAGCCTCAGCCTTTACGTTGCGTACGGTAGCAGATGCTGCCAGAGAACTGTTCACCTGACCAGCCTCAGCAATCTTGCTTGTTACGATAGCTACGTCGTGAGCCACCTCTACAGTCTTGTACCCATAGATATTGTCGATAAGGATAGAGCCCTTGTTGTCACCATCGGCAAACACCTCGAAGGCAACATACCACTGACCTGCGGGGATATTGTCAATAGTGAACTGCTTGAACACCTTATTATATTTAGGAGCAGCCTCGTTGGGGAGCAGGTCTGCCTCGTTCTCGGTTGTTGAACTGAGAGTGCGGAGCTCTGTCCAGTTCTGACGGTCGGCTGAGTAAGAGATCTTAACCTGTCCGTCAGAGTAGTCGCGAGAAGCATCGAACACCAGCACGTCGCCTGCTGCAACCTCAAGTTTCGGAGTAACCATCTTGAAAGGACCAGCATCTGCTGCTGAGATGCCTAACGTACCGTAAGCGCTGTACTCGTTTGAGGGATAGCCCTTGTCGTTGGTGTACTTGCTGCGCCAGCCATAACTTGCTGTCTTCTCAAATACCATGCCAGCCACGCTCTCGTCGCTCTCGAAGTCTACGAAGTACTTCGCGGGATCAACGATGGTTCCCTTCAGTTTCAGGGTGAAGTCGCCGGCATTGCTCGAGATCTTGAAGTCACCTTCCTTGGTACCGATAGCTGAAGCATCAAGGGTGATAGTGAATGTCTTGGAAGCCAGTGCATCAACGGTCTGTGCTGTAAGGTCGGTGGTATAGCCTGTAGGAGCAGTAACTGCGGTAATCTGCAGAGGAGCACCACCGGCATTGGTGATGGTCACCTCTTGCTCTACAGTCTCCTTGGACATACCGAGGTACATCTCCTGACCGTCAGCGTACTTAGTAGTAGAGTTGCCTACCTTGGTAGAAACTTCAAGTTTAGGCTCATAGGGAATTACGGTAACAGTCTTGGTAGACAAGAAGCTGCCAGAGATATTCTCATAAACACGGAACGAAATACCGTTGGTAATAGCAGCGGGATATGTTTCAGTGTTCAGCTCTGCCGTCAGTGTGACGGGAGTTGTTGTAGTAGCACCCTTAGCAAGGTCTTCTGTGATTGCTGTAGTTGTCAACAGGTCGTGGTCTGCCATTTCTGTGCCGCCAGCAACATACTTGTAGAGTGACAGAGAGTAGTTCTCTGTTCCTGCGGTGATATCTGTCTCACCGGTATTCTTAACTGTAGCATTGAATGTAACGGTGAACTTACCGTCGGCATCTGCTGCCACGGTCTGTGCAACATTAGGATCAACAGCAGTTACGCTAAGTCCGGGCTGGGGAGTCATGTCAGCACTGGTAGCAGTGAAGTTATCAATGTAGACATACTCAGCTTTAATACCCAGACGTACGTAGTTTGACAGGTTCAAGGTGTAGGTCACCCATTCTGTTGTTGACAGGGTACCGCTTGCCTGAGCGGAAACCTGAGCACCTTTTGCCAAGTCGTCGCCGCTACCTGTAACCTGGTAGAACTCTACGTAGGGAGCATAAGATGCCGTTCCCACCTTCTTTGCCTGAATGGTAACAGTTCCTTTTACGTAAGGAGTTACAAGAAGGTCATTGCCATAGACATCGTCGCCCCAAGTATCGGAAGTAAACTGGTTTCCGACGCGCAGAGCACCACTACCGTCAACGCCTTCGGTTGCCGCATATTGGTATGCGGTGTAACGATAGTAATAAGAAGAGGAGTAGTCCATGGGGGCTGCAATGTGTTTCCAACCGTCAGCTACAATAACCTTTGTAGGCTCTGTGGTTTGTGTAACAGAAACAACCCATGTACTCCCGCTTGTCGTGTTGCCGGTGATGGCGGTATTGAAATCCACCGAATAAGGTGAGATTTCCTGAGCAAATGCAGTATTTGCACCCGTCACTAAAGCAACCAACAAGAACAAAAGATAATAGATCTTTTTCATAAGCTTGTTAATTTAGTTAATGAATGAGTTATTTATAATGAAATTATTTTATTATCACTTTCTGTGTTGTTCCATCGGAGAAACGGATAACGTTAACGCCCTTCTGAGCCTTGCCGCTGCGCGAACCGCTGATGCTGTAGAACTCGGTGGCTACGTTATTGCCACTGGCATTGCTAATGCCTGTCTCCTCTTCAGTGGGAACGGTTATTGAAACCACGAACGGATCGTTGGTTGCTCCGTAAGAAGTGGCGATGGCGCCCTCAGGAATGACGGTGTAGTAGGTCTTACCGTACTCACCGACGAACGAACCGACATATCCGTCATCGTACTCGTCTACCCAGATAAGGATGCGCTTGTTGCCGTTCTCGAAGTTTGCGCGCCACTCACCGGTAAGTTCTATCTTCTCGCCGGTCTCTGAACCCTCATGGATAGTGATGTCTTGCAGATGTTCACCTGCCTGTACAGCCTCGTCGAAGTCTACGACGACTTTCATAGATACGAACTTGCCACTGGTAATTTCCATCTCGGCATTGGTCGGAGTGAGAAGCAGACCGGCAGCCTCCTTGGTGCCGTACTGACGAACAACAAGACGGTCGTTGACACCACCATCGGCATTGCGGAACACTCCCTGGGGAATGATGAAGTAGTAGGGAATGGGCTCCTCGAGAACCCACATCTCGATACCGCTCTCTCCCAACGGCTGGATAAGCACCTGGTTAGGGGTCTCTTCGTCAATGCCCTTGTGCCAACTGGGAGTAGGAACAATCTCGCCGTCTTCGGCATTCTTGCGGAACTCGATGGCGGGAGCATCATCTACGAGGAATATGCTGCTGGGGAAGGTAAGCCACAGGGCGGGCATCAGATAACCCTTAGAGAAGTGGTTTACCACTCCGTCCTGAGCCGGTTCAATACTTGTAGGATTGAACGGAGGAGGTGTCTCGCCCTTTATTGTTATTACTATCTCATCACTGATAAGACCGCTGGTACTGGTGACAGCGCCGGCAGGAATTACCAATACATAATATGTTCCGTCTACTGCGGTGTAGGCATCGGTAGCACCGGCTGTTGCCTCGCTCCAGATCTTTAGCGACTGATGGTCGTCATCGGTAAAAGTGTATTTCCAGTTATTGCTGACTCCTGCGACAAGTGCGCCGTCCTTGGTTCCTTCGTGGAACTTCACTTGAGAAAGGTCTACGCTGCTGATGCCCTCGTTGAATGTCAGCAACCACTCGGCTGACACTGCGCCCGGCACCACGGTGGAACCGTCGGCAGGAGTACTCTCTGTCAGTTTTATTGCGGGAGGAGCAACACAGTTGACCGTTACGACAATCTCCCCGGCAATACTGCCGGCAGTGTTCTTAAAGGTTCCTGATGGAACGATAAACAGATATGACGTCGCATCCTCGGCATTAAATGTCGGAGCGGTGGTATTGCTCAGCGTATAGGTCTTATTATTGTTAGACATAGTGGCATTCCAGCCGGTAGAGTTTACTACGACAGAACCCCACTTGGTGTTCTTGGTTACCTTGATGTTCTCGAGTGAAGCAACATTGACCGCCTCACCGAAGGTAAGTTGCAAAGTAGAAGAGAATTCTCCCGGCACAATGGTCTGTCCATCGGCGGGGGTGGTGCTCACCACCTCTATCGCTGCCGGCTCCTCGCAACGCAACTCGAGGATAATCTCGCCGACATTGGCTCCGCCGCTCTTGAATGTTCCTTCGGGCATCACTATATAATAGGTCTTGCCTGCCTGGAAAGAGAAGTACACAACACCATCGCCGTAGTTGTCCTCACACCATACATGGATGGAATTGCTGCCGTTCTGAGACGACAGCCACATGCCTTCAAGGTCTATGCCCTCGCCGCTGATGGCGTTCTCGTACATCTTTATTCCATAGACATTGTTAGCCACAATGGCATCGGAAAAATTCAGAGTGAAGGAAAGTTGCTTGTAACTCGGTTCCACGACGTAGTTTTGACTAATGTCGGTAGTTCCGTCGCGGAAAGTTATACTTTCCACCGTTACGGCAGTTGTGCTCAGCGCTCCTGTAAAGATGAGCAGCAGCGCAAGCAGATACTTCATAAGTGATGTTTGTTTCATGTTCTTTTTTGTATTGTCGTTGTTACGTTATTTCGTTATTACGTTATTTCGCAATGAACTTCTTGCCGTCCTTAATGTAGATGCCCTTGGCAGCAGGGAGTTTTCCGTCGCTGACCTTGCGTCCGCTGAGGTCGTAGACGCCGCTGGTATTCGCCTTCTCGGCAGCAACAGTATCGATAGCTGTCGGCACAAGACTCTCATCGGCATAGACGGCAAAGTAATAGTGGTCGTTCACCTCACCGGCAGCATTGGTAACGATGCCTGCGGGGATAGACACGACGTAAGCCTGACGCTCGATGTCGGGCTGGAACGTGTCGGGCAGACCGTCCTTGTCAACACCCGTGATGCGGACATGACGAGTGTCTGTAAGCTCTGCCTTCCAAGCAGCGGGAGCAAAGTCCACGGGATAATAGTAGTATTCGGGACGGATGAACACGGCAGGTGTCTCGTCAGCCAACGTAACGTCCTGGTCGAAAGTGATATCGAACTGATAGGGCTGGTCGGCAGTAAAATAGTCAGCATTGCCCGGAGTAGTGGATACTATCTGGATAGTGCCCTTCTCCATCTCTGTAATCTTGAAGAAAGCATCCCATCCTGCCTCAACATAGGCATCCTTGGCTCCCTTGGGAACATAGAGCGGTGTTGTGGTTGGACAAGAGAAGGGCTTCTGAATCTCATATTCATAGTACGGCAGTTCAGGCGGTGTAGCGCCCTTGCAGGTAACGCTGCTGATATTGTTTGAACCCTGGAAGATATACTGTTCCATAGCAATGAGACCCGACGGGATTGTCACTGTCTTCAAGGCAGGACACTGTGCGAAGGTAGCCTCAAACAGGAACGGCATATTCTCGGGAAGTGTCAGTTCGGTGATATTTGTCCCAGCGAACGCATATTCGTCAATATACGATATGTTGTCCGGCAGATTGATACTCTTCAGTGCTGACAACTGGAATGCTCCATAGTCTATTCCCACCACCGACTCGGGAAGGGTCACCGTGGTTACTTCGCTGCCCCAGAAGGCTCCGCCCCAGATACCAAGGCAACCGTCAAGGACATTGACAGTGGTCTTGCCCTTCATGGGACCAACCATCAGCAGAGTGTTGTCGGTGCTGTATATACAGCCGTCAACTTCGTGGAAGTTAGGATTCTCGGGGTCGAGCGTAACGCTCTGTATAGGACATGCTCCGATGAAGCAAGAACCGATATACTCCACACTCTTCGGAATATTGATAGTCTTCAAGGGCATGCGCAGGAAGCACTCATCACCGATATATTTCACCGTTGAGGGAAGGGTGACACTTGTCAGAGTGGTATTTTGGGCTACAGTTACGGAATTGGCGTTATTGAATGCTCCGTCACCAATATACACAAGACCTTCATGGAGTGTAAGTTTCTCCAACTTACTACTGAAGAGGAATGCTGTACCGATAATTGAATCAACCGAAGCGGGGATTTCCAATTCCTTGATGGCGTTAGCATAGAACGCTCCACTCTCAATAACCTCCAGTCCCTCGTGCAGGGTAAGTGTCTGGAGCGTTGGGTTGCCACTGCTCTTTCCGCTAAATGCGTTGCGGCAGATACGCTTCACGGTGGAGGGAATCTCCAATGAAGTCAGCGAATTGGCACTAAAAGCATAGTCACCGATATATTCAAGTCCCTCATTCAGAATGACGTTGGTCAGAGAGCAATAGCCGAAGACATTCTTACCGATGGTCTTCACCGTTCCGGGAATGATAGCCACGGCGACATTTCCCCACTCGTATGCTCTGTCGGCAATTGAAGTGACGGTATAAGTCTCGCCTTCATAACTCACGGTGGAGGGCACTTGCAGGTTGACTATCTGCTTGTCGCCTTCTGTGAGTTCCACGGTGTGATCACCATTTACTGTGTACTTAGTACTTTTAACCTCAAAAGTTGTTTGTGCATTGCACGGATAAACGCTTCCAGAGAGCGCTACCACGGCATAAAGAACACTCTTTATAACCTTTTCTAACATTTTCATTACCTATATTTATATAAAATTCAGGCTGCAAAGGTAATCAAATTATTTCAAATTGCAACTTTTTTACATAAATTTGTTGCTAAGAAGAAGAAAATTGCTACCTTTGCATTCGATTTTAAATATATTAAAGATGAAAAAAGCATTTATTTCAATAGCCATGCTGTTCGCAGCGGGAACTGTAGCAGTGGCTGACGACACCATGACGGTGACTCTCTCGGCTTCCTCTGAGCCGGTTGTTTTCAACATTGACCAAATTAAAGAGATTGTTTTCTCCGAGGATGGTTTTACGGTCGTAAATCTCGAAGAAGTTGCAACTCCTTTCGAGTTCACAGAGCAGACAAGTATAACGTTTGACTACACACCCGACGAAGGTGAGACTACCGATGGAATCGGTAAAATTACAAGCACCATTGACGGTGAAATGGAGATTTTCGACCTCAGCGGCCGCAAGATCAACAAACCGTCTAAAGGCGTTTATATCATAAAGAACGGTAACAAAACCTTTAAAGTGGTACAGAAATGAAAAGACTGTTCAGTGTTTTAAGCATAATGCTGCTCTCCTCCTCGCTGTTTGCACAGACGATAACAGTTGAGGAGAAGCAGCTCGTCGTTACCGATAACGACAATAAGACAGTGTCGTATAACCTCAACAACCTCGGACGGGCTGTCTTCGGAAGCGCCGACGATGAGGCTAAAACACGATACCTTAAGTTTATACGTACATGGGGAGCCAACATCATTCTGCCTCTCGACAAGGTGAAGGATATCAGCTATAAGAAGACAACCAAGCAGATAGCAATGCCGTCGACCGCTCCTAAGGTGGGCGACTATTACTATAGTGACGGCACATGGAGCGATGGCGGACTAATCAGCATCAATGACGACGGTACCAACCCCGTATGGAAAGAGGTGAAACCCGCTCCCTACGGCGGAAAGGAAGTGATAGGTATCGTGGCAATGACAGACCCGTCGCGAATGGCTGAGGCAGACAAGGCTGCCGGCTTCACCCACGGATATGTCATCAGCACCCGCTTTATCCACGACCCTAACAACAGCAGTGTACATACCGGTTTCCCCTTCACTACTGTGAAGTTCTCCTACGAGGCTGAGATTCCTCTGTATCTGCCGGGAGCTAAGACAGCAAAGACGTGGTACGAGACCAACGACGGACTGGCAAACTGCCTCGGACTCCTTGATCTCTGCGGTGCAGAACGACTCAAGCAGCTTGTGCCCGCTGTTTATTATTCCCTCGTCCAGCCTCATCCCCAGACTTCCAGCATGTGGTTCGTTCCCAGCACCGGCCAGCTGTGGGACATCCTCGCCAATCTCTGTGGCGACGAGGCTGCCAAGAAGTTGAAGGAATGGCGCACGGTGGAGTCTGATGCCACCTACACCTGCCTGGCAAACCTGCAGAGCGACCCGTTTGAGATATTCAACTCAACTCTCGTCAAAGTAGCAGACAAGGACAAGGAACTCCTTATGCGCGATGACTACGACTATGCTCAGGAATATCCTAAGTATCAGCCGTCAGACAACAGCGCTTTCTGCAAACTCTGGACGAGTTGCTTCTATGAAGAAGAGGCAGTGGATGTGTTTTATATAGGAACCCAACGTGCCAACGGCACTTCTATGTTCGAATGCGAACCGGCATGGAACGATGAAGATGCCTATTGCCGACCGATATTAGCATTTTGAGAAACAATGAAAAGGAGTTCCGATTGGAACTCCTTTTCATTTATTATTTACTTCACGAACTTCCTTCCGTTACGTATATATATTCCCTTGCCGGGGTTCTTCACCTCACGACCACCGAGGTCGTAGGTCGTTGACCGCAGCAAGTCTACGTTTTGTATGTCTGAGATTCCGCTGGGGTTCAGGTCTTCTACTGTCACCTTGGCGAATAGCAGCA
>JAFTFC010000177.1 GCA_017449725.1 Prevotella sp.
GACAGTCTCAGCCCTATCGCCGGTGAGAACCACTTTCCCACGAACACATCTACCGACGGTCCTGCTGTCTTCCCGGTTGAAAGTTGCTGCTTTGTCAAGAAGCTTACGCCATTTGCAAATCCGACAAACCATGGCAGTCGCCATGACTGTAACACAGAATCCGCCACGAGATAGTTCTCCGGCTTTCGCTGTCTGATATATTTTGCCCTTGATTGCGGGGAGAGATTATTATGGAGATAGTAGACTAATCCAAGATTCAGTCCATAGAAAAGATCATACTTACGCCAGTTCCTATCCCGTGAGATATCCACCTGGTCTGTTGAAATTCCGGCATAAGGCTCCAGGACGAGGTATCCTTGCGGTCCTGTAAAGAACTTCAGCTGTGCCCCGAAATGCGCCTCTGGTGAGAAGGCGGTACCGTCATGACGCTCCACTTTGGAATATTGTCCTCCGACACCGAGAACAGCCGAAACGTCAAGTAGTCTATCTGGTCTATAGCCTCCGAAATAAGACGAGAGACTAAGCAGGTAGTCCAACCTCCCATAAAGTTTGGCAATGCCAGTATCAAAGAACCGCTGGTATCCATAAGAGAAACCGAGAGAGAGGCGCAATGAGTGCAGCGGGCTAAACTGTTTACCCACCCCGACATGAGCTCCTGTAAGTACATCAAAGGAATATGAGGAAGCCGGAGGGACTATCTTTTCTACAGATGCACCTGCCTCAAGGAAGAGGTGGTCATCCCACCGTCGCGTAAATTCCTCTCCATAGCGGTATTTGCGATAACGTCCGTCGAGCACATAGTCGAGGGCATTGAATCCAGTAGCTGTATTTTGGTGTTTCTGTGCCACAGTATCACGCTGTAATTCTTCCTCGTCAATCTCGTCGTAGTTTCGCACCACGACAGTATCGCCTGGTGACGCCAAGAAGTCGGAGCTGTTAGCGGCAAGAGAGCTGCCGATACCCGTTACGTACAGGCAAGCGACCATGATAAGCAGTTTCTTCATTGTGTCACCTCCTTGTCATATTGATTATTACTCATCCTATCGGTCAGTTTGGCTCCACTGTCATACAACTGCCTGAACAAAGCCCTGTATGCCGGAATATCCTTTTTGCGGTATGGATGTGCCTTTCGTGTTTCATCGCTAATGTTTCCCTCATTGAAATACAGCCGTTTATACTGTGGCATCATATCGAAGCTATGCTGGAAGAAGGCGAGATATTCAGGGACTTCGTCGCTTTCACTGTCAGAGTTTCTATTTTGGAGTGCCCTATCAGCCAATTCTGCCCAGATGATAGCTTTAAGATACCATTTTTTCGGATTCTTGTCATCCATTCTATCCACCAGTTCCTCCGCTTCGGCAGCCGATTTCAGGTGCAGTTCAGTATAGAGTATTGCCCTGTTGTCAGGAGCTGCCGCCATCACGAATTCAGATGCTTTCTGGAAGCGTTGTTCCTCTTCTGCCGTGCGCTGAGCATTAAAGAGCCTTAGAAAGTCGATATATTTCATCATGCGCTGCGTCTGTGGGCCCGTCTGTCCTTCGCCGAGCCAGTCGATTATTGCCTGTGCCGTATCGTTGTTTGCCTCCTGGAAATATGTAATTGCCTGGTTTATGAGTATCTCACGTCTGTTTTTGCGTATCTTATAGTTGTTATCCATCACATTTATACCCATACTATAATCGACGAACGGTCTTAGGACATTAGAATCGTAGACCGAATTGCGCATATTCATCAGTGCCATTCTGTTAGCGACATATGCAGAGAAGCGCAGCAGTTCATACGACGGCTGTCTTGTAACATGCCGATAAGCCACCAGTGTCAAAGTATCCAGTTCCTTGGCATCATGAATGTTAGCGAAGAGATTATAGTAGTCGCCGTCGGACAAGTCCTTGGTACCGGAGACATATTCATGTTTATTGCTAAAATACTCGGCAAGCACCTCGTCTGCATCCATTACGTGATCAAGTTCGTACTGATATGAGCATTTCATGACTCGCAGGTTTTCGAGTATTGGAGTGATTACCGAATTATAATATGGGAGGTTACGAATTGTGTTCCAGGCATTATTCATGCCCCGTTCTTTTATGATTTGCCTAATCTCGCTTGCCTTTATAGAGTCAGAGTATTCAAGTTCTCCAGCCACGTCCTCCCACGTATGAACGACGATGTTAGGTGCTGGGAGTCGTACGTAGTCGAGATTACGTCCCAATCGTTCTCTCAGGAGTTGCGCTGCCCGTCGTGCCCGTTTCTCTGCCAGTTGTCTGTTTCTCTCGAAATTACCGTCAGGAGAAGCTGTTGCTTCTATTTTTATCTGCTGCAGTTTCGAGCCATAGGAGCGCATTTCTCTGGTGAGCCGTTCCACCTCGATATCGTTAAGCGAGTCAGCTGTCAGTTCGTCGGTACCGATATGGAAGCGGAGTCTGAGTTTTCGGTCGACATCTCTTGTACGTGCCTCTGCCTGGTCATGGAACTCCTCCGTCAGCGGCAGTTCTGCCAATGCGGCGCTGAAGTCGAGGAACTTGAACGGTTTATAGCTGAGACACGAGCCTGTGCCAAGTCCTCCGTTGTCGAAATACTTATGAGTATAATCCTCGAGGACGACGAAGTACGTGCATTTGTACGACTTGTTACGGTCAGGCTTACGATAGATGACATCCCTGTCGAAGTCGAGTTCGCGATCATCGTATAATTGCATCGAGTGTACATATCCCCTTGCCAAGGAATCGTTTTGGAAATAGTCGTACGCCATGCGTCGGTTCTGTAGTTGGTGATAGTCATTGCCCTCGATAACGAACGGTGTGAGATAATCGACGGTATCATCGGTCTGACAGTCCACGACCACGGGCTGTATAATCATTCTGGAGCGGCTGTTTGTCTCTCCCGGTTCAAGATGTGCATTAACATTGAATTTAATTTCTGCTCCTGTATCTGTTGTAGGCACCTGTCTGAATTTCCGTTTTTTTCTTTTTTCGGTTTTTACTACCTCTTGTAGTTGTATTGCTGCCTGTCCTGCTATAGTTGCCTGATATTTAAGTTGTCCCTCTTTAATTTCTATAGTTACCACCCCATCGTCGCCGATGACGAGTGCCGCCTTTCCGGGTTCTACCCGTGCAGTAAACGTTCCGTTGGCTCTGGATTCGCGCATCTGTATGCCGAGTCGTCGTATTTCCGTTTCCAGTTCATTGCCCATTGCTCCTGGTTCATTTAGCTTTTTCATTGCCGCCAGTAGTCGTTTGCGATAATCGTTAGCCATTTTGAGGTTATTAAGGACAGAGTATGCCACCTGTTTTCTCTGTAGTTCCTTTCCGATAGAAGCCTTTTGAGTTATTTCGAAGTCTGCCTCGAACCTGATGTTATTCTGGGCATGCA
>JAFTFC010000022.1 GCA_017449725.1 Prevotella sp.
GGTGTCAAAGCCCATGTCTTATATGACATTGAGGCTCAGGTTCCAGCCTTCTACACAGTGACCACTGCATCAAAGCATGATTCAACGGCAATGTCTTCAATTCCCTATGAGCCAAATGCTTACTACATATTCGACAGGGCTTATGACTCGTTCAAAGAACTCTACAGAATACATCTGACGGATTCCTTCTATGTGGTCAGAGCCAAGACGAACTTGAAGTACAAGATAGTCAAATGGAAGAGGCGAATGCCTAAGAATGTACTGACTGATGCCGAGGTGAGACTTACAGGTTATCTGTCGGAGAAGAAGTATCCCGAGTCATTCAGGCTCATTAGATTCTATGATGAGGAAGAAGAACGTGAATTCACTTTTCTCACCAATGCCAAGCATCTCACAGCTCTTGAAGTTGCAGAACTTTACAAGAAAAGATGGTTGGTCGAACTCTTCTTCAAATGGCTAAAGCAGCATCTCAAGATTAAGAAATTCTGGGGCACTACGGAGAATGCCGTCCGCATCCAGATTGCTGTCGCCATCATAACCTATTGTCTTGTGGCTATTGTCCATCATGATATGAAACTCGAGCGCTCGACCTATGAGGTCTTGCAAATCCTAGGCATCTCATTGACAGACAAAACGCACCTACGAGACCTGTTCGATAAGACTAATTTCAACAATGTCAAAGATCAATTTGGTCCCCTTATTCCGGGGCTATTTGATTAATATTTAATTCGTCCCAATTTTAACGGGACACTAATGATATCTTTTCATTTCTTCGTCCTCCTCTTTTATTTACGTACGTACTTTTTACCATTCACGATAACAATGCCCTTGTAAGCAGCGTCAACCTTCTGACCAGCAAGATTGTAAACAGATGTTTCAATTTTCAATTTTCCATTTTCAATTGAACCAATACCGTCCGTCTCGCCTTCTTCCACGATGATATTAAGTTTAGCGCCGCCACCACCGTTGGTGTGCAGATAAGCCTTGCCAGCACCAAGCGTCGGCTCAGCATCGTTTACGAAGTAGAAGCCTGCAGTAGATACGTCAGCCGTTTGCCATGCAAATACGTAGTTATTGTCATTAGCAGTAACCGTACCGCCATTGGGCAGACCTACGAGGAGGTTGTCTCTTGTAAGAGTTGCATCATCAGTTGTAGTACTTATAGTGAAAGCTGCGTTTGGGGTACCCTGAATCATCAGCCCTTCACCCGCATTAACTTTGGCAGATGTCGCTGTCAAAGTAATATTGTCATTGTCCGTAGTTGTTGCGACGTAAGCAGCACCACCAGTGATTGTAGAGAGGTCGAGTTTGCTTGTGCTTGAGAAAGAATTCCAGCCTGCTTCTGTTATGATACCGCTCTCGAAACCAGTCTTAGTAATTGTCACATTGCTAATTTTACCATCACCGCCATTAGAGTTCTTTTGCGCAATTTCTACCATATAAGCAGCATCCTCATCACCATTCACAGTAAATGTATCGGCTGCTTTCTTCTCTATTGCGTCGCCTCCATTAATAGACACTAACATATCACGAGTAGTTCCACTCTGTGTAACGGTAAAGGATGTGCTTGGAGCAAGGAACAAATATAGACGGTTTGTACCCGTTGAAACCATAAACTTTTCTTCTGAATCGCTCTCATAGCTTCTTGCGATCTTCCAACCGCTACTGAAGCCATTGCCTGCTTTTACCCATGTATCGTTTGAAGTGAAAGTGTATTCGCCCTTTCCTGAGTATGGTGAAACAGGAGCTAAGGTGATATCAAATATAGCGGTTGTTGCTCCATCAGCAGCTGTCAATGTGAGAGTATTGTCTTCTACACTATATGTAGCACCTTCTGTCGCAGTAAACGAGGAGATAGTTGGAGCATCTGTTCCTGCAAGAAAATAGGCTTTGATGGTACCATGACCCTTTGCTGGCTGTTGGATAAATGCCTTAAATCCGTTTGAATATACCAAACTGTTTAGTTTTGGAGCGACAGTAAGAGTCACAACACCAGAAGTCGCATCTGGATCAACACCATTGCTAGCAACGGCATAGAAATAATAAGTGCCAACAGTAGAAACAGCTGGATCATAAGTGGCACCAGTACCCTTCTCTGTGCCGCCAGATGCGACAGCAGTAGCGCTCTGATACCATGTTATAGTAGGAGCAGGGGTTCCGGTAGCAGTAGCCGTGAGTCGCGCTGATACGTTCTGAGGAATGGAGAAGGTAGCTGCGTTGCTTGTTGTATTCGATTTTAAAGAGGCAACGGCAGAGACTGTAGGAGCTACCGCTTCTGTCCACTTTGCATAATAGGTCGTGTTTGCAGCGGGCATAGTCGTTACCTCAACCACTTCGCCATCTGCAGTAGTAGCCCAACCTGCCAATACATAGCCAGTACGTGTGGCTGTTGGCTTTACGATTGTAGTGCCAAAAGGTGTTGAACCATTAGTATATTCTCCGCTCAAAGTAGCGCCATCGCCATTACCATCCCAAGCAAGTGTATAGCTCTTCGGAGTGCGTGTGAACGTAGCTGTCACTGTCACATCATCGGTTACTGTTGCTGGCAGATCTGTCCATTCGCTGAACGCATAGGTATACTCTGCTGTTGCATCAGAAGGAGTTGCCGTAACAGTAGTACCATTTACAGTAAAGGTATTTGAACTGCTACTTGTAGCGGTATTGTATGGAATATTAGCAACACTGGTTGGACTAACCGTACCCCATCCTGCTTCATTAGGTTCAATTGTTAAAGTGTACTTTCCTGCCTCCCAAGCAGCATAGAGCGTTTTGTTCTCTGTAGCAGTCCATTTACCATCTGCATCGGTAAAACCAGTCTTGTTGGCCAAAAGTGTTCCATTTGCTTCAGCAATTTGAGTTGTACATCCAGCCTCAGCATAGTATCCGGAAACAGAATATCCAGTGCGTTTTGGTGCAGTAATATCTGTCAGCGAAGTTCCATTTGCAGTAACTTTTGCAGAGCCGTTACCTTGATAGTCGCCGTTGTCGTCAAGAGTGATGTTATAAGTTGTCGCTGAATAGATTACATAAACGCAATGAATCCAAATTTCTGAATTATACTTGACAGTGTGCGTTCCTGCTGCAACATCAGTCGCTGTCCATACGTTTGCCCCTGTTATTGACTCACTCGTGGTCATAGCAGTATTGTCAAGTTTTGGCGCTTTATTTGAATTTTTACTAGTAGACTGTACAACTATTACCGTTGCCTTTTGGGTTGTCGTAAATGAAAGGGTTGGCTTTGAATCAAATTTCAGTGCTTGAGTGTAATCAACTCCATCGTAAGTACAGCCTGCTACATCCGAAGCGGATTTCCAACTATAAGAACCGGAAGAGAAAGAAAAAGTAAAGAAGTCCCCGGTATTACCGTCATTACGCTCTTGGACTACAGAGCCATTTAATTTACATTTAAACGTGGTGTCCGCCCACGCCCCCGTCAAACTGACGACGAGCAAAGTTAATAATGTTAATAGTTTTTTCATAATTTGTTTTTAATTAGTTAGTTGATATTATTTGTTTGTA
>JAFTFC010000178.1 GCA_017449725.1 Prevotella sp.
GCTTATGGTTTGGTCCAACCGTGGAATAACCTTGGTCCGAGTAAGGTTATGGGTCGGTCGGACCAAGGTTATGGGTCGGTCAGACCGATATTATTCCAAACTCGCCCCAAATTTGTAAAGAAATTTCCGCGTAAGGTGGAAACTTTTTTAAAAAACCAAAACTTGGGGGAACCTGAAAATAAAGTAAAGGGGTAAAGGAGTGATTATACAAAAATGCGTTACGCAAATTTGTATAATTGGAAGTTTATTGTTATTTTTGCATGGAGTATTATATAATGGGCAGAGAAATCAGAAAACAAACGCTACATAGCATGAAGCGGCGCAGCTTGGCTCACGAATACAACCGTTGTGGGTATTACCACATCACGATAAGTGTAGCCAAAGGACTTCGTCAGCCGTTAGGAAAGGTCGTGGGACGGTTAGACAAACCAGACGGTGACAGCGAGGCTCCACATGTTGAACTATCACCTATAGGGCAAATGGTGGAGGAAGAATTGAGGGAGAGCATTAGCCGGGTGTATCCGATGCTGGAGGTGCAGGATTATGTCGTAATGCCAGAACATCTGCATTTCCTGTTGGTAGCTCATCATGACGTGTTGTCACGAAGTGGAAAGAAGACGCATTTAGGGCACGTCATTGCGGGGTTCAAATATGGATGCAATAGGCGGTATTGGGTGATGACGGGGGCATTGACAAATACCGGAAGTGACCTGGCGACCGAATCACCAGGCACAGTAATGCCGGTCAATATGGGTGCAGACACCGCTGACAAAAATGAAAAAAACGCGCGGAACAGTGTGCTTGGCGATTCGGTCGCCAAGAAACACTACGTGGCTACAAAAGAACTAACCCCGCTGTTCGAAGCGGGCTATTGTGATGTCATGCCTGTAGACACCGACCAGCTGGCTACGCAACGAGCCTATATCCATGCCAACCCCCGCAGTCGCCTGCAGAGAACTTTGAACCGAATATGGTTACAACCACAACGCCTCACCATAAATACCGCCGTTAGCCTTAGGGCACTATATGGCTACCTAAAACGCGAATGTCCGCAGCAATTTACTGAATTTGTTTTTTCAGATATTGAAAAACGGTTACTTAAGACCAACAACCTAATAATGTGCGACAGTTATGGTAACTCGCAACTCCTTAATCGGCGGTTGCTGCCTGTCGTTTGTCATCGCAAAGATGCTGCTCTATTAGCACAACAGAAAGCCCGTTGCCTGGCAGAAGCGGCATCCGGAGCGGTATTGGTGTCGGCACGTATATCCAGAGGCGAACAGGAAATCATAGACAACGCTCTCCTTTCCGGTTACCCCGCCATACGAATAGAGGATAATGGTTTTGCCGACATCTTTCACCCATCAGCCAATCGCATTGACGACTGTGCTTCAGGGAACTTACTGCTGATAACACCATGGACTTACCAATACCAAAGTCGTGATAAAAGCATCAGCGTACCTTTCTGTAAAACAATGAACTGTATCGCTCAAGCTATATGTAAAACGAAGGATAATTGGTGGAAAGAGTTATAGCTATTCTTCTCACTTAATCACGACTTTCTTCCCATCACGTATATATACTCCCCGCTGCGGCTCACGGATCAAGCGACGACCGCTGAGGTCGTAGAGGACGTTTGACTTTAACGAGGCGGTCTTTTCTATTGACTTAACTCCGGTCTCGGGAGTGGTGCCCCAAATTACCTTGCCGTCTTCTTCGCAAGATGCAAAAGTGGTGTAGTCCTCAAAACCGGGAAGAATCATCTGAGTCCAGTTATTAAGTATTCCTTCTCTTTCTCCACCGACACCGTCAATCCATTTGTAATCCGTGCTGCCGTCAGACAAATTGCATGCAGCAAGATACTCTCCGTTGTACTCTACTACGTCAAATCCCATTACTTCGGCTTCACCCTGACCAACAAGCACAATGTCGTATGTTATCACATCTCCTTTGTCTACACTGAAATCGAACATCAATGTCTCTTCTTTCGTCTGTTCGTCGATGCGATACACTTTCCGGTCCTCTTCGTACCACGAGCTATGGTATGTCGGCTGACCACCGTCGACAGATTGATACATCCTATAGCAATCGTGCCCGTCGATGGCAACCATGTCCTCAAGAACATATCGCACGGGAGATTCTGTTTCGACATAATAAACAGGATTCTCGTCTTTCCCTTCTTCTCGTTCCATAGTAAAAGCGTCATAATGGTGATAGACATAGTTCCACGCCTTGCCCTCTTTCAGCATCGGGCGGTGGAATATCTTTTCATATGTATCTTCCCTATTAATGCCGTAAGCATTTTTATTATCATAATCGAAATAAGTCAGAAAACAAAGTGGATTGCTGTCAAGATAATTGAGAAGAGTTCCTTTGAGTACGCAGCCCATTCCCTCAACAATAACAGCGCCATTGCTTAACGTCATTGTTTTTCTGGACAGACCATCCTTAGTCGTCATGGTACCCACATCTGCTACTGTAATATCTTCATGTCCCTCTATGGAACGATATACATCACCCTTCTCTTTTGTGAAATCATATAGTATTACCTCACCGTCAGCGGTTTTCTCAAAAGGACAGAAATCCTTCGGACCAGAGTACCACTTTAGTTTTTGATATTGGGTAAAAGACTCTGCGTCTGCAAGCAATTGTCCTTCCTTATCGCGGATATAAAGAATAGCATTCCACCAATCATCATTGCTATTATTGTTGAAATCAAGTTCTGGAATTGCAAAAACAATATTCAATTGGTGATACTTTTTCCCATTAATCGAAAACTCCTCAACGTTAGTTTCATATGGAAGTGCATCATAATCGGTTTCAGGAGGAAGGATAACATTTAAATATCCCCAGCTACTATATGAGTTGTTGACAAACGGAATATACTGAGCCTTGACATTTACTGAACATATAACAAACAATATCAATATAATTATTCTTGTCTTCATACTATTTTGTTTTTCTGCAAAAAATGAACATTTACTGGCAATATATATTATATATTATTAGGGATTAATTTCAAATTTGGTACCCAAATTCACTTTTGGAGCTCATGGGGACGGTTCCGGTGATCACTTTTTATTTGCTTTAATATCCAGGATTCTGTGTCATACTCGGGTTAAGTGCTAATTCGTTTGCAGGAATTGGCATTAGTAATTCGTAGTCATAACAGCCTGTCACAGTCTGAGCTTTACCCATTCTCTTCAGAGCTGTCCAATAGCCATAATCCAGATATTCCGACTTTAGCCAGTATGCCTCAACAGGAGCATCATCAGGCACACCATCCAAGTTGGTGTCAATTACAGGCAGCATGAGGTTCTCTTTCTTACCTGTTGTTTCGTATAGATATAGCTGGTGGTGCATCAATGTATATACAGGGTAGTATAAGTTCGTCTGCGTCGATTGTGCCAATGCCCAGATAAAGAATTGCCCGAGTGAAGTTGCAGTAGCGCGTGTAGCAACATATGGACTCGTATCGAGTTCGCTAAGAGTTGTTATAGCACTATTGGTGTTGCCTAAAGCCATTTCTAATTCAGCTTTCAGCATTATCTCGGCGTCGTGGCTTGCCCTAAGTTTGTCTTCTTGTGAGGTGAGGTCTGATAATATCTCGGTCATCTCACCATATAACCATTCGAGAATAGTATTCTTATTGTGACGAGGAGCATAAGTATCAACATCCCCTGATGCAGTTCTTATCCAGGGTACATCGCCCCATGTCATCGTAAGGTTATAGTAGACAAAAGCTCTGATAAATCTTATTTCTGTCAAAAGTTCGTTCAGTTCTTGCGTACTGAAGAGACTGCCGAAACTATCTTTGTGATCAAGTAGAATATTTGTATAGCGTATGGTTGTGTAGCCAGCCTCCCATGCTTTCTTGACATCACTCGTTGACGGAGTAATGTCGTGCACCGTACTAGAATTGGTTCGAATCTCCTCAAGTTTCAGCTGTGCCTCTTCGAATCCTGCACAATAGGCATAACATGTATTGCGAATGCTTAGCACTTGCTCTTTATTGGTATAATAACTTTCTTCTGTTGTGCTGCTTGGAGTTCCTTCGTATAACGTCTTTGTTAAGGTCAAAGTCGCCTGAAGGTCATCATCCAACGTACCATTCATTCTTATTGTAACATTATCACCGTTCTGTGATAACAACGTATAGACATACATTGGCTCGTTAGTTGGCTGATAGAAGGTTTCAATTCTGCCGCTGTTGATGCGCCAAGCAGTTTCCATCGAGTGAAAGCCTTCACACGTCCCGTCATTCTTAAAAACAATGGTTTTGCCGTTTTGTATGTTACTGTTAGAGCCTCTTTCTATATTGAAACTTTCCAATGTCCATGCAGTACCCGAAATCATTTCATTTGTGATGAGAATAGTGGTTGATGGGTCTCCTTTTCTATCACTACCGCCTGCTAATTCTGTGCCATCATCGCCACAGGCCACTACTAAAGGTAGTGCTGTTATCATAATTAATAGAATGCTCCAAAAAGTCAGTTTTCTCTTTTTCATAATATGTCCAGATGTTTTAGTATAACATATAACAGTGGCAAAGTTACAACAAAACTGGAACTATTCAAAGAAAAAAATGGAATTTTTTGGCGTTCTGCAGAAATAACACCTGCTCTTGGAGACTCTAAATAGGCTATAGAATAAACACCAAAAGATAAAAAAAAGTGTCAGAAAGTAAAAATATTTGAGAGTTATTTGGCAGATAGACAGGAATTTCATATTTTTGTGGCATTAAAAGATGAAAAACTGAATGCTGAGAGAGTTGTGCGCCTGCGCCGTGATAGTCTTAATGACGGTAGGTTGCGGCGAGAAAGAACAGGGTCACAGATGCCTCCTGCCCGAAGGAACGGAACTGAGAGAGGGTGATGTGGTATTCAGGCGCGGCGGCGGACTGGTAAGTCATGTGGTCGTGGCTGCCGATAGGGGCGGCAACTACTCGCACATAGGAATAGTGGTGGACTCGGCAGGAGTGAAGATGATAGTGCATGCCGTACCCGACGAGCCTGACTACGAGGGAGACATCGACAGAGTGAAGATGGACAGACCAGAGACGTTCTTCTCGTCTAAATACACCAGCGTAGGAGAGGTATGTCGATTCAAAGGTGACACGGCGATAGCCCACAAGGCAGCACGGGCGGCGATGGCGGTATATAAGCGTTATACTCCATTCGACCACGACTACGATGACCGCGACACCACGAAAATGTACTGCACCGAACTGGTGGTGCACTCGTACAAACGGGCGGGAGTAGACATAGCAGGTAAGGAAAGACACCACGTTAACCTGCCGTTTTTGCAAGCCTACTGCATATTCCCCTCCGACGTGCACGAATCGAAGAAATTTGAGACAGTAACTATATTTTAATTATTAACCTTTAAACAAACAACGAACATGAAGAAATTATTTTTTGCATTCGCAGTAGCATGCCTGGCAATGGTTATGACCAGCTGTGCCGACAATTCTCCCGAGGGAGTAGTTACCAAGGCAGCTAAGTTCTTACAGGAGAAAGACTATAAGTCTTACGTAGACCTCTTCCAGTTCAAGGATGAGTCTGACGCTGAGAAACTGAAGGAGAAGAAGGCTGGTATCGTTGGTATGCTTAACGAGAAGGCTGAGAAAAATCCTGCCGACATGTCCTTCAAGAGCTTCGAAATCGTTGAGAAGGAAATTGAGGAGAACAGTGCTAAGTTTAAGGTAAAGTTTATCCGTGAGGATGGTTCTGAGAAAATTCAGTCAATGGACCTTATCAAGAACGAAGACGGTAAATGGAAACTTGACGCTGGAAAGTAAAAAAGGGTGTTGATAACCCTGTGGATAACGTTGTGGATAAGCATTGTTTTATCCACAACGTTTCTTTTATTCACCTTTATAGTGTGTAGATAAACTAATAAATATGGGTTAAAATAATAACTTTTCCACAATTTTTATTCCGAAAAAGATATAAACTTATTAAATTTGCACCGAAATTCAGAAATGTGGATAAGTAATCTAAGTTATTTAAAATGACCGAGATGATATCAACACTCGCTGTTAATAAGCTCTGAATAAAGAAAAAGATATGAAACGGGAAGAAAAACGGTAGAAAGTTTTAAACTTTTCCACACAACATCATCCTAATTCTATTCTTTTATTTAAAAATTAAAAACAAAAAGAAATATATAATATGGTGTTGAAAGACGAGATTAGAAGGATGTGTAAAGAGAAGGATGCAGTAATTCTGGCACACTACTACACAACTGGTGATATTCAGGAGGTGGCTGACTTTATCGGTGACTCGCTGGCTCTAGCACAGCAGGCAGCCAAGACAGAGGCTAAGATAATAGTTATGTGTGGTGTACACTTCATGGCTGAGACTTGCAAGATATTGTGTCCTGAAAAGACTGTTCTTTGTCCCGATCCGGCTGCCGGTTGTTCGCTTGCCGACTCATGCAAGGCTGCCGACCTTAAGAAATTCAAGGAGGAACATCCCGACCACATGGTGGTTAGCTACGTCAACACCACTGCAGAGGTAAAGGCGCTGACTGACGTAGTAGTTACCAGCGGCAACGCCAAGAAAATAGTTGATTCTCTTCCAAAGGATGCAAAGATTATCTTTGGTCCAGATTATAATCTTGGATCATATATCAACTCTGTTACAGGCAGGGATATGCTGCTGTGGAACGGAGGTTGTCATGTGCATGAACGCTTCTCTGTAGACGAGATACTAAAACTTAAAAAGGAGCATCCTGAAGCTGTTGTTCTGGCTCATCCTGAGTGTAAGGGTCCGGTATTGGCACTTGCTGATGTAGTAGGCTCTACAGCAGTTATTCTAAAATATTGTATTGAGAGCGATAAGAAGGAATTTATTATAGCTACTGAATCAGGAATACTTCATGAGATAGAGCGTCAGTGCAAGGATAAGATATTCTATCCAGTACCTCCTGAAGTTTCTGAAGGAAGCGTAGGTTGTCACTGCAACGAGTGTGAATATATGAAAATGAACACTATGCAGAAAATCTATGACTGCCTGAAGAATGAGAATCCAAAGGTAGAGGTGCCGGCTGAGATAATACGTGAAGCCGTGAAGCCGATAAACAGAATGCTTGAGCTTAGTTAATAAGAATATTTTTTATTATTCTTAATATAAATACCTTTATTGGGAGCCGTAACACGCCTTCCATTGAGGTCGTATATTGTACTATTATTATATGAGCGAATAATCTTTATATCAGTAGTTATATAATTTATTCTGTTTTCTATCTTCTGTAGCAGTTCATCTATCTGGTCGTTGAACTTATTCTGACCTTCGCCAGGGAAAATAGACTGGTGGATTTCCATATTTCTGTCGAACACCTTACCGTATGTGCTTTTCACCTGTTCCATACCTTTACGTATATCATTAATTAGCGTAGGACGCAGTTTATTCCATAGGTTAGTATAGGTTTCTATAAATTCCTCGTTACGGAAAAGAGACGGATAGAAGAACCAGTCGGCAGAACGCAGAAGACTAAAATTATCTGTTCTGAAAGAAGAATCAAAGTCCCATGTCGGTCCTATCTTTATTTTTGAGGAGTTATTATCGTCGTATTTATAAAGATACCTGTTGGCTCCCATGGCATCTTCGGTGCCGAGAATATCGTGGACGAGCATCCATTTGGCGAATGACTCAAGGTCTAAATAATTACTAACTTCGGAATTTGAATATACAGCATCCTCTACTGCATTCATACTATTCTGGATTTCGTTGAGAATATCCTGAGTTACGTCATCGTCGTCGGGATATTTAAAAGTATATCCAAAAGGAAGTGACTGACGATCGGTCTTGAAATATACCGGTTCGTTCCACCAGAAGACATCGTTCTCTATGATGAATCCAGTGTCACTTATATTGATACGTTTTTCTCCTTTTTCGACAGCCTCAACGAGATAGTACATTCCCTGATACTGATTATTGATAACAAGGTGTACAAGTTCATAGGCTGGAGTCCATTCGATCCCTACTATCTTACCTATAAGGAATCCGAGCATATTAAGGGTATTACTCTGTTGGTTGGTGAGTTGCGGATTCCACGTAAACATACTTAGAAGTATCCATTCACGGTGGTCGTATCCGCTATCATTGCGTCGTAGCAGGTCATAAGGCACAGAGAGTTTTATCTTGTACGGATGCTGGTCTAGATAGGCCCCGGTGGAGTTTCCACGAATTTTTATCTTCATTCCGGAGACATCCTTCAGGTACTCTTCTGAGTCGTAAAGACTTTCACCACGAAGAGTCATTATCATTCTTCCATGAACGTATTTATTATCGGTGATAGAAACACCGTAACATCCCTCAGGAGCATCAATAACGGTTCTGTCGGGCATTACCCCATTTACTGTCTCTACGTTGATTAAAGGAATATCGTTATCGAGATTATCTGGAGTTTGTGCTTTGGCTGTAGAAAAGGTAAATAGTATTATAGAAACTATAAAGATGCGCCAGTTTCTAAGACTTACCATAAACGGCAGGAAGCGGTAGATTATCCACGTGATAAGCGTTGAGATGGCGTAGACAATAAGAAATGCTAATATTATAAGGTACGGGTGCGCGCTATATTCGAGTCCTGCCTTATTTAATAGCATAGCCGTAAGGAGCGGTACTCCGCCGCAGATGAAGTAATAGACAAGACTGTGTGATCCGGTCCATTTGAGAATTGAAAAATTGAAAGATTGAAAGATTGAAGAATTGAAGAGGATCATCATAAGCAGGCATCCTACTAGGCAGTCGATAAGGAATACCGGGTAGTTTGTTACGGCAATCGGTCCCATCACCATTTTCAATCCGTATTTATATTCATATACTTTCAGAAGAATAAGAAGAACTATAAGGAATGATATTGATGATGGAGTGTTGAAACGTTTAATAAGTACCTTGTATTCGTTACATAAATACCCAGAATATATGAAACCAACAGCGATGAGCGCCTCGTTGAAGTGCCAGTAATTTTGTGCAAAATAGTACTTAGAATGGTATTCCATATTACCAATTACACCCGACCCGGCGACAGCGATGATGATAAGCGGCAGGATATAAGGATGTTTTCCGTTGGTTATCCACAATATTAGTGTAAAGAGCAGTTCGGCTACTATCAGGGCAGCGACAAACCACGATGCATGTCCGATGATTATCTCGGTAAATATCTCCCTGATATTCATCTCTTCGCCGTGAGCCAAAGCCTTTGGCAAGGCTATAAGGGTAGTGAATATAAGGTAAGGAAAGAATATATTACTGAAAACGGACTTTATTTTACGCTGAGGCTCAAATCCACTTGGTCGGTAGAAGAGGTATCCGGAAAGGAAAAAGAAGCCAGCCAGCACGTTTTCTACGTAGAATCCATAAGGAGTGACATCAGTTCCGGCATAATACATCTCTGTATGAAACCACAGAATGGCAATCATACAAAATCCGCGCATCATGTCTATCCACGGTTGGCGGGCGGCAGAGTTTAGTTGACCACTGCTATCTTGCATACTGTTCCGCTTGATCCGTTGCTCTTTGCTGTCTCAACCATATATACACCGCTGGCGACACGTTTTCCATTGAGGTCGTTACCGTCCCAAGTGAACGAACCTCCATTGCTGCGTCCCTGAGCCACGAGGGTTCCATTTACGGTTACTATTTTCACATCGGCGTCATAGGAGAGTCCTGTTACTGTTATCAGACCAGTATAGTCGGGTGTTACAGGATTAGGATAAGCCCATACGTTGTCCTTAGACATAGAGTCGTTGGGAGTGGTGGCATCGCTCATATATGAACAAAGACCTTTCTCGGTACCAATGAACACCTCGCCGGTAGTGCCGTTTATGGCTATTGCCTCGATGGTATTGGAGAGCAGTTGGCTGTTGTTAGTAGTGAAGTGCTGCAGCTGGGTGTTATTGTCTTCGCTGATAAGGTAAACGCCGTTGTCGTAGGTACCGAACCACTTTCTGCCGCCGCCGTCGATGGCGATGCACGATATGTCAATGCCTGCCAGGAGGTAGTCGGCATAATTGGTACCATCGTTGCGAGGCACCTTCACCTGAGTGAAGGTCTTGTTGCCGTTGGCAATATCTTCGGCGGTAAGCATCAGCGGTCCTTCTATAGTACCAATCCAGATATTATTACTGCGGTCTTCCACGGTGCAGCGCACACTGTGTGCTCCAACAACCGTTCCGTCTTGGTTGGTGAAGTTGTTATAGATGTTTGCTTGAAGGGTATTAGGATCCATACAGAAGAGTGCTGTCTCCGACCACGAATCGTTGGTGAACCATAGCAGTCCGCGACTATCAAAGAAGGGACTGCGCAGCGATGCAAGTCCGTCGTGCATGGCACTGATAGCACTGTTGTGCTTTTCATTCCAGTTGCCCTCTTTGGAGTACTGCACCACGGGTTTTTCCGACCAACTGTCGAGCACCCACAGGTTACCCTCGCTGTCGAACGTCAGTCCGTTTATGATAACATAGTTATGATTGTTGGGGAGAACGCAGGTTAGTGCTCCGTTAGTATTGTCGTATGTCCAGTTCTTAACGTACTTACCGTCGCGAAACTCATACACACCCGAACGTGAACTACCGGCAAAGACGTGAGACTTGTCGCGAGGGTCGATGTCGAGACATGATATATCCTGGTAGTAGTATCCCGTCTTTTCATTAAGATTATCCTCGTAGATAGTCCAGTCGCTGCCGTTTAGTACCTGAATGGTTCCGGTACGTTTCAGGAAAGTCTGGTTTGACTCTCCTCCACCGGTGGTATAGAGAGTACCGTCGACGAACTTCATGAAGAAGAAGTGGTTGTACTTAGGACCGTCGGGATTGATACCTGTACGGAGATTTGTCTTCGTGCCATCGGTGTCCTTGATATATGCCATTAGCAATCCTTCGTCGTCCACTGTCCAGTAGCAGTGGTTGGTATCATCATAGACGTTTGTTCGTTGCTGTTTCTGGCGTGCTTCGGGAGTAACGTCAGTCTTCTGCCATGTGTTGGGGTCTAAGAGATTAGCCTTCAGTGATGCCGAGTACACTCCGTCGGTACTTACGGCATAGATACTTCCGTCCTTAATGTAGCAGTAGTTGACATTGACACCTATCTGGTAGGTATCGCTTACCTCCGCTGCCTTCATGTTAATCTTTATTATTCCGAATGCAGTGCTAAGGTAAGCATACTCATTATACATATAAATGTCGTTGACAGTCTTGTCATGAGTCATCGACTTATTGTAGTAGTCGGGAATATTCTCAACTTCTCCGGTGTTGTCTAAGAGGTCTATATTATAGTTGTCGTAAAGGATTATCAGTCGTTTCGCCGTATCGTTCCACATGATATTCACTATACCACAATCGCTCAGACTGTTCATCTTGTCGTAGGTATCTATGCTTGAGTCGTTGTAGTTGTAGGAGAAGAGATTGTCGCTGGCGAGCACATAGATATATTTGCCCGCCGGTTCTATGGCGGTGATGTCATGATATGCCATATACGCCTTCCACTGTCCAAGCGACTCCGCTGCTGTAGGGAGTGTGAAGAACGGTGAAAGGAGCAGTAGTGTATATATAAGAATTTTCTTCATAACGATAAATAATACAGCAGTTTATATTTATTAAACCACGAAAGTCGCGGTTTATTGCCTGCAAGGTTCTTTCTTATCGTTTTTCCGAATATATTATACATTATTTTAAATAGCGGGGCAAGTCCAGTGTAGCGTATAATATTGGCATAAGTAAGGAGTTTGGAATAGCCGCGAAGCTGCTTACGGAACTGATAGAGGGTGCGCAGCGATTCCTCGGTCTTACTGACGAATGTCTCGTTGTCCTCGTAGTCGTTGTATGTGATGGGGTTTGTGATGTGCTTTATGCCGTAACCCTTCTCTTTGAGAGTTTTTCCGAATAGAACATCCTCAAAACCGTAGTTTGTGAAGTTCTCGTCGAAAGTACATTCGAGCATAGTCTCACGGGAGATGACGAAGTTAGTAGTGCGGAACTCACGGTATTCGTGCTTCTGTCGTTTAGTACGGCTATGACTGCCCTCAGCAGCTTTCTCGTACATATAGCGCAGGTTGTTACGAAACGTCATGGCATTGCCGAAGATACGCACTCCACCTACGAACACCTTATAGTCGGGTACGTCGTTGATAGTATTGAGGTATTTACTGAGGAAGGTGCTATGCTCAATACATATTTCAGAATCCATGAAGAGCAGCCATTCGTACTGCGCCTCACGGGCGAGGAAGTTGCGTATTGCCGCCCTGCCGACATTCTCCTTACGCGGCAGGTAGCGCACTCCTTCGAGCGAATTTATCTTAGAGTTTTCCTTGAGGCATTCCTCGTCAGTACTTCCGTCTTCTGCCACTATTATTTCCCAGGCGAAGTCTTTCTTTTCCTCCTCCATTGCTTTCAGCTGTCGCCAAATGGAGTTCACCTCGTCGGTACAGCTGCAGTTATAGCAAGGTATAAGTACAGATATATTATGCATTATGAATTATGAATTATGCATTACTAAGAAATACCGCCAGTTTTGCCACTGCCCGTGCCCGATGCGAGATGTGGTTCTTTGTTTCGTTACCCAGTTCGGCAAATGTCTTGTCGTAGCCCTTTGGCATGAATATAGGATCGTAGCCGAAACCCTCACCGCCCCTGCGTTCGCGGATAATTTCTCCTTCTACTATGCCTTCGAAGAGGTTTGTTTGAGATTTGAGGTTATTACTATTCTCGTACCCCCGTACTCCCGTACTCCCGTACCCCCGTATCAAAGCAATAACCGTGCGGAAGCGGGCACAGCGGTTATCATTATCACCAAGCTTACTGAGCAGTTTGGTCATGTTAGCCTCACTGTCATGTCCCTCGCCGCCGGCATACCGGGCGCTGTAGACACCAGGCTCTCCGCCAAGTGCCTCTACCTCGAGTCCAGTGTCATCGGCAAAGCAGTCGATACCATAGTGGTCGAAGACGTACTGCGCCTTCTGTAAGGCGTTTCCTTCAAGAGTGTCTGCCGTTTCGGGAATATCCTCATGGCAGTTGATATCGCTTAGCGACAACACTTCTATGTTGTCACCCAGAATAGCCCTTACTTCCTCGAGTTTGTGCTTATTGTTTGTTGCGAATACTATCTTCATTTTATTTCCTTGACTTCTTTATTCGCTTCCTGCTTCACTTTTACCTTAATAGGATCGAAGCCCTCACCATAGACACCAATAACCGAACTCTGGCTTACAAAGGCATTGGGGTCAATCATCTTTATTAGTCGGAATATCTGTACACTCTCACGCTTCTTGGCAAGAATACATAGCACCTTGCGCTTCTGTCCTGTATACCAACCATGTCCGTCGAGAATGGTCACTCCGTGGTTCATCTGAGTACCTATGGCATTGGCTATCTCCTGGTATTTATTGGAGAATATCATGAACTGAACCGACTCACGGCGAGCATTCATGACGTAGTCGAGAACAAAGTTCTCAATAACCATAGTGCAGAGACCGAATACTATCTTGCGCCAGTCTCCGAAGATGGGAATACAGGAGCCGATAATTATCAGGTCCACAACGATAAGTACCTGTCCAAGTGAGAGGTTATAGAACTTATTGACACATGCAGCTACAATATCCGTTCCGCCGGTACTTCCGTTATGCAGGAACACTATGGCAAGCGACAGTCCGGTCATAGAACAGCCGATAATGAGCGACATGAAGTCCTGACCTTCTCCCAACACCTGCTTGAAAGAGCCGTCGGGCTGGATAATCAGCTGCTGTGCTGCCCACAGCAGGATGGATATCATGAAGATGGCGTAGATGGTCTTCATCATGAAGCGCCAGCCGAGAATCTTCAGTGCTATGAGCAGGAGAATGGCATTGATGGTGAAGTAGGAATACTCAATGGGCAGACGGGTGGCATAGAAAATGATGGCGGCAATACCCGTGACACCTCCCGTAACAATCTCGTAGGGCAGCAGGAACACTGTCCATCCGAAAGCATAGAGCATCAGACCGAGAGTGATGAAAAAATAGTCCTTCACCTCGTTCCATATCACTTCATTCTTTATTATTTGCATACGTTGTACTTGAGTTATTTACAAACGATATTAACCATTCTCTTTGGTACTATGATTACTTTCATAATCTCATGACCGTCGATGTACTTAACGGCGCGCTCATCAGCAAGAACAGTCTCTTCGATGGTCTTATTGTCGGCATCGGCAACAAACTGCATCTCGAAACGGCGCTTGCCGTTGAAGGCAATACCCAGGGTGACGTTGTTCTCTACGAGATACTTCTCGTCGTACTTGGGCCATGCCGCATCACATACAGAACCCTTGCCTCCGAGCATCTCCCATAACTCTTCAGCAATGTGAGGAGCAAATGGAGCGATGAGCGCTACGAGGTTCTTCATGACCTCAGGGTCGGTACACTTCTGCTGCGACAGTTCGTTGACGGCAATCATGAATGCAGAGATACTGGTGTTGTATGAGAACTGAGGGATGTCCTGCGAAACTTTCTTTATGAGTTTATGAAGGCTCTTCAATGATTCCGGACTTGCTGTCTTCGTGCCGTCGGTATTGTCGCAGGCTTTAGAACAGAGCCCCCAGAACTTCTTAAGGAAGCGGTGGCAGCCGTCGATACCGTTGGTGTCCCATGGCTTAGACTGCTCCACAGGACCGAGGAACATCTCATAAAGACGCAGCGTGTCGGCGCCGTACTTCTCAACAATCATGTCGGGGTTAACGACGTTGAACATCGACTTCGACATCTTCTCCACTGCCCATCCGCAGACGTACTTACCATCCTCAAGGATAAACTCGGCATTCTCGTATTCAGGGCGCCAAGCCTTGAATGCCTCGATGTCGAGGATATCGTTTTGGACGATGTTCACATCTACATGGATGGGGTTGGAAACGTATTTGTCTTTCAGTCCGAAGCTCACGAACTTGCCCTTGTCTGCTCCTTCCTCTATGCGGTATACGAAGTTCGAGCGACCCTGGATCATACCCTGGTTTACCAGTTTCTGGAACGGCTCTTCCTTGCAGCTGACGCCGAGGTCGAAGAGGAACTTGTTCCAGAAGCGGCTGTAGATAAGGTGACCAGTAGCATGCTCGGTACCTCCTACGTAGAGGTCTACGTTTTGCCAGTATTCGTCAGCCTCCTTGCTTACAAGAGCCTCATTGTTGTGAGGATCCATGTAGCGCAGGTAGTAAGCCGAAGAGCCGGCAAAACCAGGCATAGTGTTAAGCTCTAAGGGGAAGACCGTCTTATTGTCGATAGTACTACAGTCGACCACAGAACAGGTGGTTGTGTTCCATGCCCATTTCTTCGCTCTGCCGAGTGGCGGCTCGCCAGTCTCTGTCGGCTTGTATTCACTAATTTCAGGAAGTTCCAGTGGCAGGCAGTTTTCGGGAATCATATAGGGCATACCATCCTTGTAGTAAACAGGGAACGGCTCTCCCCAGTAGCGCTGGCGCGAGAAGATAGCATCGCGCAGGCGATAATTCACCTTCACACGACCCAGTCCCTTCTCGGTAACGTATTTCTTCGTGGCAGCGATAGCCTCCTTCACGGTAAGACCGTTGAGGGAGAAACCCTTGTTGTCAGCGGTTTCCCCGCTTATCTTAGGAGAGTTCATTACTATTCCCTCCTTGGCGTCGAAACTTTCTTCCGAGACGTCGGCACCCTCGATAAGAGGAATTATGGGCAGGTTGAAGTGCTTGGCGAAAGCATAGTCGCGACTGTCGTGAGCAGGAACAGCCATGATGGCACCAGTTCCGTAGCCTGCCAGTACATATTCTGAAATCCAGATAGGGATATTCTCGCCCGTGAAGGGGTTGATGGCGTAGGAACCAGAGAAGACACCAGTCACATGATGGTCTATCTGACGCTCGCGCTCGGTACGTTTCTTGACATAAGCAAGATATTTCTCTACTTCTTCCTTCTGCTCGGGAGTAGTCAGCTGCTGTACCAGTTCGCTCTCGGGAGCCAGTACCATGAAGGTAACTCCGAAGATAGTGTCGGCGCGAGTTGTGAAGATGGTGAAAGATTTTTTTTCTGATGTTTCCTTTTGTGAAACCTCAAATACCATCTCGGTACCTTCAGAACGACCGATCCAGTTCTTCTGTGTTTCTTTCAGCGAGTCGGTCCAGTCAATAGTCTCCAGTCCGTCGAGGAGGCGCTGTGCGTAAGCACTCACGCGGAGGCACCACTGGCGCATTTTCTTCTGTTCAACAGGGTATCCGCCGCGTTCCGACACACCATTTACCACTTCATCGTTGGCGAGTACCGTTCCCAGTGCGGGACACCAATTTACCATTGTCTCGGCGAGGTAGGCTATGCGGTAGTTCATCAGTACTTCCTGCTGACGTTTCTCGTCCATCGCCTTCCACTCTTCTGCAGTGAAAGAGAGTTCCTCACTCTGGGCTGCGTCAAGTCCTTCGGTACCTTTCTCGTTGAAACGCTCAATAAGTTTTTCTATAGGCTGCGCACTCTTGCAGGTGTTGCAGTAGAACGAACCAAACATTTTCTGGAAAGCCCACTGTGTCCACTTGTAGTAGCCGGGAAGACAAGTGCGCACCTCACGGTCCCAGTCGAACGAGAAACCAATTTTGTCCAACTGTGAGCGATAGCGGTCGATGTTCTCGAACGTTGTTTTTTCGGGGTGCTGTCCTGTCTGTATGGCATACTGTTCTGCCGGCAGTCCATAGGCATCATAGCCCATAGGGTTCAGTACGTTGAAACCCTGCTGGCGCTTAAATCGTGCATAGATGTCGCTGGCGATATATCCTAAGGGATGTCCTACGTGCAGACCTGCTCCGCTGGGGTATGGGAACATGTTCAGTACGTAGTACTTCTTCTTGTCTTTCTGTTCTGTTACATGGTAGGTCTTCTGCTCCACCCACCTTTTTTGCCATTTCTTCTCAATGTCTCTGAAATTGTATTCCATTCTTGTACCTTATTTATAATAGCGGCTGCAAAGTTACAAAAAAATATGAATTATGAAATATGAATTATGAATTATTTTGTATCTTTGCCCCCAAAATATAACTTAAAAACAGAATAAAACAAATGAAAAGACTGATTTTATCGCTAATGGTGGCGGTTATGGCTCTCACCGTATCAGCCCAGCCTAACTACAGTTCCGAGCGCCAGCAGGAGAAACTCTCCCGTGCGTTCGTAGTGTTTAATACCGATGATGGAACGACGGTGACATCATGGCGCTATTTTGGCGACCAGGCAGACTACACCTACGAGGTGTATCGCAACGATAAGAAGATGGTATCAACGAAAAAGACATCACATATCTTCCCATTGGAGAGTTATGTCACCGATACCTACCAACTGAAGGTGTACGACGGTACAGGTAACCTCGTGGAAACAAGCGAAGCGCTCCATCCGCAGACCGTAGGCGGCTACCGCATTAAGCTGCAGCAACCAACTCCCCGTGAGTCAGGAGTAACCTATACAGCCAACGACTGTTCGCTTGGCGATGTCAATGGCGACGGAGAATACGAGATAATCATGAAGTGGGATCCATCCAACTCGCAGGACAACAGCAAGTCTGGCAAGACCGACGATGTCTACATCGACTGCTATAAACTCGACGGAACACGCCTGTGGCGCCTCAACCTGGGTCCTAACATCCGTGCGGGAGCCCACTATACACAGTTCCTTGTCTATGACTTTGACGGTGACGGTAAGGCAGAGATGATGTGCAAGACTGCTCCGTGGTCCAAGGATGCTAAGGGCAACTATGTAAGCAGTGCTGCCGATGATGCTACCATCAAGGCTGCCGACAACTCCAAGTCATATCGCAATTCCAGTGGTTATGTTCTTAGTGGTCCCGAGTTCCTCACCGTCTTCAACGGCGAGACCGGTGCAGCCATCCACACTGTGTGGTACAATCCCAACCGTGCCGGTGGTTATAACCAGTCAGGCGATCATCCCTCGGGCAAGGACTTCTGGGGAGATAACTATGGCGGACGCTCTGAGCGCTATCTCGCCACAGTGGCATACCTCGACGGTTTGAAACCCTCGGCAGTGTTCGTTCGCGGATACTATACTCGTGCTTATTTCTGGGCAGTAGATTTCGACGGCTCCAAGATCAAGCACCGCTGGCTCCATGCTTCGGTTAGCAATACCGAGGTAGAGCACTATGACGCTTCGTGGACAAAGACCACCAAGACCTACTCCAGCAACAAGTGCGGAATGGGTGGTCACTATACCGCCTATGGTAACGGAAACCATAACCTCTCCGTGGGTGACTATGACGGCGACGGTAAGGACGAGATAACCTTCGGCTCTGCAGCCATCGACGATGACGGACAGTTGATGTATGCCGTTGGCTTCGGGCACGGTGATGCCATACATGTGGCAGACCTCGATCCCTCTCGCCCCGGTCTTGAAGTGTTCCACGTTCACGAGGAGAAAATCTCGGGCAACAGTTACGGATGGGACCTCCATGATGCCAAGACAGGTGAAGTCATCCACCACGCCGCTGGCTCTGCCGACAATGGTCGCGGAATGGCTGCCGACCTCATCCCCGGTGCTGAGAGCAGCGTGTTTGCTTCCAGCAACGACCGCCAGCAGCGCTCAGCCAAGACCGGTGAGGTGGTTTCTACCAAGAGTGCTTCCTTGAACTTCCGTGTTTACTGGGATGGTACGCTTCAGGACAATCTTCTCGATGGTGCTGCCATCACTCACTATGAGAACGGTAGTTTCCAAGGCGTTGCATCACTCGATGGACAGTCGTGCAACTCAACCAAGAAGTCACCGAACCTTTCGGCAGACCTCTGGGGCGACTGGCGTGAGGAAGTTATCCTGCACAACGACCAGGAACTTATAATCTTCACTTCTCCCTACCCCACCGACTACAATGTGCCCTGTCTGATGACCGACCATATCTACCGTATGGGTATTACCTGGCAGCAGACAGCATATAACCAGCCGCCTCACCTCGGTTACAACCTGTCCGAGAAGGCAGTTAATGTTGCTGGTACCGACGAACTCTTCTACGACCCAGAGGAACTGAAGAAGGAAGGTGTTCAGCACGAGGAGATGGCAACGGGAACAATCTCGTGGACATTCAGCGAGGGACGTGTCGGTGAGCCTGGAGTTATCGATGCAGCCTTGACCGACTATGTTGACGGAACTGTCATTGAACTGAGTGACAACATCGTTATCAGCGGAGTGGAGACAGTTGCTGAGCAATACACCATGACTAAGCTCTCTCCCAAGGAGAAGAAGTCGGAGTTCGATGCACATAGCTACGTAGGTTTTCGCGTTCATCTCAAGGACGGTTACGAGTTTATCCCTAAGCAGGTTAAGTTTGTCGGTTCGCGCTTCGGTACCGACGGCAGCGCCATCGACCTCAAGTGGGTTTATCAGAATGGTAACACCAAGCAGTTGGGTTCTTCAATCATCCTTGAGCGCAGTCCTCTCTACCTCGACAAGACCTACATTATCAATGGTGCCAAGGCGAGCGGAGGCTCTTCGGGTGCTCGTTTCTATATTTACAACCTCGCCCCGGAAAAGAGCGTGGGTCTCTGCAATATAGTTATTACTGGAGCGGTGGAGTTCAACAGCGCCATCCGTGATATAAATGCAGAAACATCAGGTAAGAGAAACATCTACGACCTCAGCGGACGCAAGGTGTCTGACGGCACCAAGCAACTCCCCAAGGGCATTTATGTGAAAAACGGTCATAAAGTGATTATTAAATAAAGATAAAGGAAAAATAGCGAATCACTATTTCTAGGTATTGCACATAAGACAGAAAATGTTTACTTTTGCACCCTGAAAGTAAACTTACAACGTATTATGACAATGAAAAAGAAACTTCTGACACTGCTGCTCCTCGCCAGTCAGACTCTCGTCTATGCCGAGGGCAGTGCCCTACTCATAACCCTCAAGGGCGGTTCTCAGGCGGCTTACATTTTCAGTGACAAGCCCGTGGTGACGTTCACCGAGACCGCTATGAGTGTTAAGGTTGCCGATGCCTCCACCGACTATCAGCGTGCCGACATCAGCAACTTCAAGTTCGTCGATGCTTCCGAAGTGGCTGCAATCGACCAAATCAGTGAGGGTAGCACCCTTTTCGAGTACACCGACGGCAAAATCAGTGCCGCGGGGGCTCCTATCCAGGTCTATTCGCTCAGCGGACACCTGCTGAAGAGCGGTTCTTCGTCGGTATCTCTTGCCGACCAGCCTGCCGGAGTGTACATCGTGAGAATGGGAAAACAAGTGATAAAGGTAAGAAAGTAACAACATTAGCAATATGAAGAAATATATACTTTTGCTCTTAGCAGCAGTGTGCACATCGTCAGCGATGGCACAGACAGAGGTAATACGTATGAAGACCACCGACAACAAGGTGCTCACATACGATGTTAAGCAGATTGAGGAAGTGACATTCAGTACCCTCCTCCACTCGTACGACGGATATGTAACGGCTAACGCCCGTTTCTTCCAAGACCGTTATTTCGGCGGCATTGCCAAACTTAGCGTATGGCGCGATTCCGAGGAGAATCTTGACACCTACCTTTCCGACCCCGTTTGGGGAGATGCTTCTTTCTACGGAGTATCCATGGCACAGGGGCAGCTCTCTGGCACAGGTACAATGACCGTAGGACAGGGTTACGGTGGCGGCACCTTCGAAGCAACTATCAGTGGTCCCATGTCCAAGCCTGTTGTCACTGTAGCCATGGGCACAATGGGTGATGTTGCTCTTACCTTCAACCTCGGTGAGCCGACAGTTGATGCCGTTCTGCCGACGATAGTAGGAACCCACAATGGAGTGGTTAAGGTAGACGTTGCCGGTGAGACATATACCAACGATGCCGTTGCCTACCAGGTGACAGCCAATGCCGACAATACCGTGAATATCGTTATTCCGGCATTCGACCTCCCCGGCACAATGATGGGCGACCTCTCGCTCGGCAGTTTTACCATCAGCAATGCAGCCTACGATGGTAAGATAGCAGGCTTTGCCCGCGACTATAAGGGTGACGGAGTCAAGATGCACCTTAAGGCAGTGAAGGACGGCGAAACCACCATGGACAGTGACTACGCCATTGAGCAGATAGGTAACATTGAGGTTAAGTTCACTTCCGAGGGACTGACCATTGTCAATAACTTCCAACCCGGACGCATGCCTTATCCTATCACCTCAACATTCGTTAAGTCATCATCTCACTAAGAAATCATACTAAGGCTTTCATGCTGGGAACGGCACTCTCGCTGCTGTTCTCAGCATGTACTGGTTTATTCGGAGGCATATACGATGACCCCGAGGTAACACCTCCCCCCACTCCTCCCGCTTCCGATGCCAAGGAGGGTACTATAGTCATCGATGCCACCTCGTGGACCGACTGGTACTACGTGGACCTAAATAACATAGAGGAGCCCACGCCCTACCCCATTCCCTTCCCCGATACCGAATTAATAGACCCTCTGCCTCCGGGCATCCTCCCGCCGGCAAATGCCACCGGCATATACACCTATTGGTTCGATGTGTGGAACAAGGGCATCAGCGTCAATGAGTTCCGCTCTTTCCTTCCTACCGACGAACAGCCGGCACCCGAGGAGTGGTCCTTTGCAGTTCATCGCAACAATGCCCGTACCAACGGCGGCGCTGTCTTTGAGACGCAGTTTACTGACATCGGTCAACTGGATTACAGCCGTGAAGAGCTCGAGCAGCTGCCCTTCACCGCTGACGAATGGACAGATAACGTTGTATGGGCAGACCAGTCGCAGATGCTCAACAGTCTTGTGGGCAGTCAGGGAATAGAGATCAATAACGTTCTTTCATCGTGGCTCCGTCTCGACATTCCGCCAATGCCGCCCGCCTTCACCCACAATAAACATGTGTTCATCCTTCGCCTTGCCGACGGTTCCTTTGCCGCCCTGCAGTTGGCTAACTACCTGAGTCCCACTGGTGCTAAGTGCTATCTCACCATAAACTACAAGTATCCGATATGAAGCGTTTCTTGTCGATAATGGTCCTCTTTTGTGCCGCAGCCGTTGCTATGGCACAGGAGCAGGTAGACACCACGTTCAACCTCAACGAAGTGGTGGTGACAGGTACACGTACGCCCAAGCTCTTGAAGGACACACCGGCGCAGACGCGCCTAATCGGAAGTGACGACATCCGCAAGGCAGACGCCACCAACATTCAGGACCTCTTACAGACCGAAGTGCCTGGTGTGGAATTCTCCTATGCCATGAACCAGCAGACCCACCTCAACTTCGCTGGTTTCGGTGGTCAGAGTGTCCTTTTCCTTGTCGACGGTGAACGCCTGGCAGGTGAGACAATGGACGATGTGGACTTCCAACGGCTTACGATGGAGGGCATAGAGCGCATAGAGATAGTGCGCGGTGCCAGCAGCGCTCTCTACGGAAGCAATGCCGGCGGTGGAGTAATCAATATTATCACCCGCGACGGCGCTCGTCCGTGGGCTCTTAATGTCAACGCCCGCCTTGCCCGCCACAACAGTCAGCGCTATGGCGGCAGTTTCTCTATCAACCGAAAGCATGTCAGCAACTCGTTCGACTTCATGTACAGTGGCATCGACAACTACGATGTCACCAACGGTCCGTCGCCTCAGGCGCGTGTTTTCTCAACAGTCTATGGTGACAAAAGCCTTAACCTGAAGGACAAACTGACCCTTCGTCTCTTCGACGGTTTCCGACTTATCGGACGTGCCGGATATTTCTACCGCACCCTCACCCGCACCGCCGACAATCCAGAGCGTTATCGCGACTTCTCCGCCGGTCTTCGTGCCCTTTGGGAGATTTCCGACCGCGATAACCTCGAGGCGGCATACACCTTTGATGAGTACGACAAGTCCGATTACCAGAAGATTACCCGCCTCGATATTCGCGACTACAGTAATGTGCAGAACACCTTCCGCGCCGTGTGGAACCACTCTTTCCCAGATGCGGGAATACTTACTCTCGGTTCCGACTTCATGCACGACTATCTACTTAATGTAAACCTTGATGGCGGCAGCCGCAGTCAGGACTGTTTCGACGTCTTTGCCCAGTACGACTGGATCCTTTCTCCCCGTTGGGAGCTTGTCTGCAATCTGCGTTACGACTATCTGAGCGACGACCGCAAGTCCCACCTCACTCCCAAGGTAACTGCCCGCTTCAAGGCTTCCGACTACGTCACTTTCCGTATGGGCTACGGTGTCGGTTTCCGTGCTCCCACCCTGAAGGAGCGCTACTATAATTTCGATATGGCGGGCATCTGGACTGTTATCGGCAATCCCAATCTCCGTTCAGAGACCAGCCACAATTTCAATGCATCGGTAGAATGGACCCGCAGTCATTACAACTTTACCGCCACTGCTTACTATAACGGTGTGCGCAACAAGATTGCCACCGGCACCCCCTATTACGCCCCTCAATCTTCAACCCTTAACCCTCAACTCTTCCTCCCCTACCTCAACCTTGAGAAATACTCCGTTTGTGGTGCTGAGGCTACACTCCAAGCCCGCTGGGATTGTGGATTTGGAGCCCGCCTATCTTATGCTTTCACCAAGGAGAACATTCTCGGAGACAACGATGCCAATACCTTTGGCAATCAGTATCTGCCTTCCCGGGAGCATACCCTCACTGCCCGTTTCGAGTTCGACCGTCAGCTAACCTCCTTCTATGGACTCAATGTGGCACTCCATGGGCGATACCTCTCCGGGGTAGATAACCATGAATACGTTGATTACTATGACATTAGCCGTGGTACTCAAACCGTCCACTACCCTGCTTACACCCTTTGGAAACTCTCTACATCCCACCGTCTCGGCAAGGCGCTCAGCATAACCCTTGCCCTCGATAATCTGTTTAACTATCGACCCGACTATTATTATCTCAACTCCCCAGTTACCGACGGCACCAATTTCCAACTCGGTCTGTCGCTCGACATTGACAAACTCTAAGTCCTTAATTCATACCCGTTTAGTGACTACAAACGTTTGCGGCATGTTAAATAATGTTTATTGGATAAATAAAAGTTAAATCCAACGCATCCCTATACATTATTTATGTACTTTTGCCGAAGTTTTTGCTGGACTAATCTTCGAAATTACAAACAATTACAAAATAAAACAAATGAAAAAACTATTAACTCTCCTCATGCTCTTAACGCTGGGCATGGGTAATTTGTGGGCGGATTCTTCGGAGTTTACCTTTACGGAGAAGTGGAAAAGTGATTCTAAAACTACCAACGACGTAACGGTAACCTTCAGTGGAACGACCAGTGATCATACAGGGTTTAGGCGCATTAAGCGAACAGGACTCGTTGAAATTTCTGTTGCGTCTGGTTATTCTATTTCGCAGGTAGATTTTACATATACTACGGCGAATTCGAAGACAGCACCAACAACAAATGATCGTTTCTATCCTAGTGAAGGCAGTTGGACAACAGCATGTACTCGTTGGAATGGTAATGCTTCAACAGTTTCTTTTTATTCACCTACGAGTGATGAATTCGACATCACTGGTATAACCGTGACCTATGCCACAGCAGCTCAGACAGAGTGGAGTTATTCAATTCCTATTGAGGACTTGCGTTTCCCTCACAACACTTATGCTCCCGGTCGTACAGGAGTTTACGGATTTGATATCACCACTACAGGTTGGCAGTCGTACACTAACACCTCTACCAACCCCTATACCTATTCGTTGATGGTTAGCAGTTCGGCTTTAACTACAAACTCTATCAACATTAAGAGTGCCAACAACAATATCAAGCAGATAGTTCTCGTAGGTGCTAACGGCACGGGGACATTTGCTAATACTACTCCGTCGAGTGCAGACACTTACAGCACTACCGATCAAGACCAGATCGTTTGGATGAGTAGTACTCCTTCAGGCGATGTTACGATAAACCTGAATTGTACTAACCGTCCTCAGATTAGTGCTATTTGGATTTACACTACAAGTGCGCAGTCAACAATAAAGCAGAGTGTTGCTTTGTCGTTTGCTCCTGCATCAGGTACTGCAGACGTTAACGTTACAGACTTCCAGATTTTAAGTTCTGTTAATGCAAGTATCGGAGGCGGTTCCGTTGTACCTTTCCGTGCAGACGGTTTCGAAGTGGCTAACTCAGGAAGTAATGCTACTTTCAACCAGTATCATATTTCTTCTAGTCAAGTTGGTGTAGACACTGGTTCTTCTGCTGGTACTGCTACCATTACCGCAACGTTCGCAGGAAACAATCTTTACGAAGTTGCTACTTCTGCTGGCTCTTATGCGCTGAAAATTCAAGACAATAGTATTAAGACAAAGACCATCACTGTTGACGATATGCGCATCTCTAAGAAGATGAACAGTGATGGACTCAGTTGTGAACGACAAGCACTTGACCGAACCTTAGGCGGTTTTGCGTTTACTTATGAAAACGGACAAGGAGTTAAATTCAATAACGGCGACAATATTATTCTCAGAAAGAGTGGAAGTAACCAAGGTAAATTAACTATTACTCCGCAGGTTTCTTCAGGAACAGTCACAATAAAGCGTGTAGATATCAGTACTTATTCTGAC
>JAFTFC010000179.1 GCA_017449725.1 Prevotella sp.
AATAACCATTGTACAAAGGAGTACAATGGCGCAAAAGGCGACATGGCAGGAAAGACTGTTGACCAGATAGTCTCGGCGTTAGGCAGCGGCTGGACCAAGGACAGCGGCGGCAAGGCCGTGCCCAAGATTAATCAGCGCTCCCTTCTCAATGCCACAGGTTGCTGGTACATGGGTAGCAGCGTGGCCTCCAAACTCGGCAGCCAATGGCAGGTTGTCAACAACACTGCCGTTCCCAAGATGACGCAGACCGAGCCAACGACCGGTAACACAACCGTGTGGGACAAACGTGCCCGACTGCTGCTGCGCGTCAACATGCACGGCGAGAACGGCATAGACCGAAAACTCATCGACCTGACCGACAACGACGATGCCACCCAGAAGCACCAGTTCACCCAGGAGCTGTCGCGCAAATGCGTGGACTACTCCTTCGACCTGATTCTGCGCCGTGGCTCATCGCCCCTGCCCATCCTCAACACGACGACCGACAGCCTGCTGGTGAGCGTGAAGAAGACCGAGACGGGCACCGATGCCAGTTACAAGTTCCTCAACAGCAACCGCATCACCAAAATCACCCCCACCCCACGCCAGAGCAGCGTGGAACTGACATGGGAGACCAGCGGCGGCGACCATGACTTCTTCCGCATCTTGCGCCGCAAGCACTCGACCGACGCCAACGCCAAGTGGACGGACACCATCGCCACCAACCTGGACCAACTCTACTACGAGGACAAGACCGTGCTGGTGCAGCAGAGTTACGACTACCGTGTGGAGAGCGTCTATCAGTGTGAGGGCACCCATGTGGAGAGCGAAATCGTCTCTGGCACCGAGTGCGAGCCTACGGGCATGATAGACGGCTATGTGCGCATGGCAGACGGCACGGCGATGGCGGGTGTGACCGTGGAGTGCCGACCGGGCAGCAACGTGAAGGGTGCCAGTGCGCTCTACACTGCCACGACCGACGAAACGGGCTACTACGTCTTCCGCAGTCTGCCCTACCAGACCAATGGCACCTATTTCGTCACCATCCCCACCACAGGCGACCAGGGCAACTTCAGCAGTCCCAACGCCCAGGGGCAGGTGAACTTCACCACCAGCAGCAACTGGACCGAGGACTTCAACTTCTTCCTCGACACCTATTATATATATAGTGGCAACGTCTATTACCGCAACACCTCCATCCCCGTGCCGGGCGTATCGTTCCGACTGGACGGCGAGGTGATGCACGACGCAAGCCACCAGCCCATCGTGACCGACACGCAGGGAGCCTTCGAACTGAGCATCCCGCGCGGTGCCCACACCGTGCAGGCGGTGAAGGAGGGCCACCGCTTTGCCGACGACGGCTTCCTCATCAACCACGATGCCGTGAAAGACCCCACGCTCTACAACTTTGTGAAGAACGTCTCCAGCGTCTATCTGTGGGACAGCACCACCGTGACGTTGCGCGGTCGCGTGGTAGGCGGCGACGTGGAGGGCACGAAGCCGCTGGGCAAGTCGCAGTCGAAGAACAACCTGGGCGACTCGCTCAAGATTGTGATGCAGTTAGAGGGCGACAACACCTCGTGGCTCATCCGCCATCAGGACGACGAGAGCGTGAAGTCAGCCTCCTACAAGGTGGCCTTCGGTTCTGCCGACAAGGACACCACTTGTGTAGATGTCACCCGCCACACGCTGACCATCCGACCCGACGCGAAGACGGGCGAGTACCAACTGACGGTGCCCCCCGTGAAGTATAAGGTGACCGAGGTGTCGGCAGAGGGCTATGCCACCCTGTTCCAGCAGGGCAAGGTGGGTGAGACGCTCGACCTGACCTTCCAGAAGGATGGCGACGTGTGCGAGTACAGCCGCATCTACCACGCCGTGCCCACCGTGGAGGTGAAGCAGTTCAACGCCAAGAGCGAACCCTACTTCGGCGTGAAGCGGACCACCGCTGCCGACAACATCGGCAACAAGGCAGAGATGCAGTTGTGGTCGGCAGAGGCGGGCTACGCCTTCGGCTACCCCGTGTTCATGGCGGGTTCGCCCTACGGCTGGATGCTGCAGGCGTGTGAGAAATACTACTGGAACAACAACACGAAGGCGGTGCCAGACATTGTGAACCTGAACGGCGGCACGGTGAGCATTAAGAACCTCATGGTGAGCAGCGATGCCACGGCACAGGACAAGACCGTGGAACTGGACGAGCAGGGCTACGGCTCCTATGTGTTCACCCCTGCCAACGTGACTACCGTCTTGGAGGGCGAGGACGCACTGAAGAGCGTCGATATCACCCTGAAATATGACGGCAACTACTACGATGTGTTCCCCTTAGACGGAAAGATAATGCGCGGCTACGTGATGGCGACCACGCCCAAGGCGGAAGGCGCCTACACCGTGGCAGCCAGTTATCCGCAACTGGTCGATATCCTGCGCGACCCACCAGGCAGCGGCAGCAGCAGTTACATCGAGGCAGGCTCGAAACTGAGTTACACCTATTCACCTACCTTTGAAGGTACCCTCGGCGTGGCACTGTCGAATGTCAGCGGCACCACGACCACGACCTACTACGGCACGACACTCATCAATATAGCCAATGGCGTAGGAAGTAACGCCGGCACCGTGTCGGAGGCCCACAGCGAAAAGACATTCGGATTCTCGCTTGCTTCCACCTACAATGGCAGTTGGGTGACCAGTTATGAATTTGACGTGAACGAGCGTATCCAGACCCGCACGGGGCAGAAGTGGGTAGGCTCCAACGCTGACCTCTTCATGGGCACCAACGAGGAACTCATCGTTCAGGATGCCATCGCCGTGCGCGTCATTCCCGAAGACCAGTACCAACTGGTCAAGACCCACGAGGGTGGCTCCTTCCCGGTGACTTACGACAACGGAAACACCGCCACCGTCAACGTGAAAGTGGGCAGCATGAAAGTGCTGGCCCAGGGCCGCGACGTGGCAACGGGCAAGAACGTCTATCTGGTGCGCGACGAGGTGATGGGCATGAGCAACCAGGTGAAATCGACCTTCATCCACTCGCAGACCTACATCGAGAAGGAACTGCTGCCCCAACTGGTCAAACTGCGCAACAGCCTCACCGATGGCAGCAATTCCTCAAACAATGCCAGCCAAGTGAAGGACCTGAACCAGCAGATAGGCTACTGGCTCAGTATGCTGGCACAGAACGAGCAGGAGAAACTCAACGTGCAGCAGAACAGTCTGGTGAAGAACTACGACATCGACGGCGGCGTGGCATCCTTGCAGTATAGCGAGAACTTCACAGCATCGCGCAACAAGAGCGGATTCATCAAGTGGCCGGGACTGGACAATGCCAACATAGCCAACCTCTTCCCCTCATGGGCTTGGGAACCCATCAAACAAGTCACTCAAAATGGACAAGACGAAGCCGTCGGAGCAAGAATTGACGATGACAATAACGAGACCTTGTTCCTGCGAGCGGCTGTTGCGGGAAGTGAATATAAGATTAAACTCACCCCCATCCTCAGTTTCAACTTCAGCGACAAGAGCAGCGAGAACAGGGCGCAGAGCAAGAAGGTGGGCTTCACGCTGTCGGCTTCGCCTAAGTCGAAACTCAAAGTGGATGTCTATCGCACCCGCAACGGAAAGTACACCATCAAAGAGGAAGACTACAAAAGGGACGACACCATCTACGACGAGATGCTGAAGATGACGGTGGATGTGCTCGACGAACTGCGCTACGGGCAGCCTTACCATCCCGACGAAGACATCGAGGTGTATTCCAGTTTCGTGTTCCGCACACGCGGCGGCACCACGAACAAGCCTTATGAGGGTGAGCGGACGACGAAGTGGTATCAGCCCGGAACGGTGATGGATGTGGCTACCGTGCCGCTGGACAAGCCCAGCATCTGGATAGAGCAGCCTGTGGTGAGCAACGTGCCTTTCAACGAGCCGGCTCGCTATGTGGTGCACATGGCCAACGAGAGCGCCTACCCCGACCAGGCTTCCTACTACTTCATGTACTACCTGGAGTCGGACTGCAACCCGAAGGGCGCGAAGGTGTGCGTGGATGGCAAGGTGATCAACTCGTCGGACGAGCCAGTCTATTTCACCCCCGTGGTGGACCCCGTCACGGGCAAGCCTAACGTCATCACCAAGGAGATTACCGTCTATCCGAGCACGTCCTACGACTATGAGGACCTGGCCATCAGCCTCTACGACCCGGACGACTTGGCGCGCGTGGCGACGGCCAAGTTCTCGGCCCACTTCATCCCGTCTGCCGGCAAGGTGAACGTGAGCGTGCCCGGCGACAACTGGGTGATGAACACCGAAAGCCCCTACAACGGCAAGCGTCAGGCGTACTACATGCCGGTGCGCATTGACGGCTTCGACGTGAACTTCCCGGGCTTCGACCACATCGAGCTGCAGTACAAGCTCTCGACGCAGGGCGACAAAGACTGGGTGAGCACCTGCGCCTACTATCAGGACAAGGAACTCATGAAGAAGGCCAGCGGCGTGACGGACACCATCCCCGACAACGGCATCATCGTGGCTCCGTTCTACGGCGAGGTGGATCCCGTGGAGCAGTACTACGACATCAGGGCCGTGAACTACTGCCGCTATGCGGGCGGATACCTGACGGAGGCATCGCCCATCCTGAAGGGCATCAAGGACACGCGCCTGCCGGAACTCTTCGGCACGCCTGAACCCATCAACGGCATCCTGGGCATCGGCGACGACCTGAAGTTGACCTTCTCGGAACCCATCGCGGGCAACTACCTGAGCAAAATCAATAACTTTGAACTCTTGGGCTCGCCTCTCTCCACCGACATCTCGACCTCGACATCGCTCACCTTCGACGGGAAACTTTCTATTGCCTACACCTTGGGGCAGCGCAACCTGACGGGCAAGAGTTTCAGCGTGGATGTGATGCTCAATCCCGACGGCGAGGCTCGGGAAATGACGGTGTTCAGCCACGGCGGTGAGGAGAACCATATTGCCCTCGGACTCAGTGCCGACCGCCACCTGACCGCCACCGTGAACGGAACAACGGTGCTGTCGGACAAGGTGGTGCCGTTCAACGGTATGCTGCGCCAGGTGGTCTATACACTGGACCAGCAGGCTGACGGCATGGCTGTGGGCTTCTACGACGGAAGCCAGAAGATTGGCTCGAAGAAGATAGAGGGCAAATATGACAACAGTTCGACTGTGTATGTGGGCATGGACTTCCACAACTTCGATAAGGCATACAGGGGCGACATGCTGGAACTGCGTCTGTGGAACCATGCCCTGACTGCGGCTGACATCGCTGAGCACGGACAGCACACGCTGACGGGCTATGAGAGCGGTCTGCAGGACTACTACCCGATGAACGAAGGTTCGGGTGACTTCTGCTACGACAAGGCACCAGGCAGCATGGACTTGCGGCTGGTGAGCACATCGTGGAAGCGACCTGGCGGACTGGCCCTGAAACTGGACGGCACGAGGGGGCTGCGCCTGAAGCCCGACAAGTTCCTGCGCACGAAGAGCCATGACTACACGCTGATGTTCTGGTTCCGCCCGACGGGCGATGGCGGCACACTCTTTGCCAATGGCGAGGCCTCGGCAGACAGCACCGCCACCGACCGGCTGAACATCGGCGTGGAAGACTCACAAATCTATGTGCGCTCGGACGGATGGCAGAAGACGGTGAGCGGCTACCTGCTGAACAACGAGTGGCATCACTTCGCCATGACCGTCAGCCGCTCGCGCAACGTGGCCAACGTGTATGTGGACCAGAAACTGACTGCCTCGTTTGCCGCCGACAGTCTGGCTGGCATTGCGGGCGACCACGTGGCTCTGGGTGCAACATACGCCGACAAGAACACACCGACACACGTGCTTACGGGTAACATCGACGAGGTGGGCATGTTCGAGAGTGTGCTGCCGCTGAGACTCATCAACGAGTTCACCACACACACGCCCATCGGCACCATGACCGCCATGATGGCATACCTGAACTTTGAGCAGTCGAAGCGTCAGGACGACAACACCATGCACCTGGAGCCTACGGGTGTCAGCCTGAAGCAATACCGAGACAACCAGGGCAACATCCTGACACGGCGCGACACGCTTGTCAGCGACATCCCGACCGACATGGTGGACCGTGCGCTGTATGCGCCGATGGTGAGCACGTCGCAGTTGCAGAACCTCAACTTCAACTATGTGGCAAACGACAACCAACTCGTGGTGAACATCAAGGAGCCGGACTATGCCATCGAGAAGACCAACGTCTATCTGACGGTGAAGGAACTGCCCGACCTGAGAGGCAACCTGATGGCAAGCCCTGTGACGATGAATGTCTATGTGTATCGCAACCCGCTGCGATGGGGTGTGAAGCGCATCAACGAGAGCATCAAGTATGGCGAGGGTCTGGAGATGGACGTGACGGTGCAGAACCTGAGCGGACAACGGCAGAACTACCAGTTGGACGACCTGCCAGTGTGGATTGCGGCATCGCAGACCAGCGGTGTCATCAACGCACTGGGCGAGGAAACCATCACCCTCACGGTGTCGCCCTATATCAATATCGGTACGTATGACGAGCAAATCACCCTCGTGGGCGAGAATGCGATGTCGGAACCGCTGCCTGTGACGCTCAACGTGCGTGGCGAGGAGCCAGAGTGGGCTGTGAGCGACCGCCTGAAGCAAGATAACCAGACCATGATGATGGTGGCAAGGGTGAAGATTGACGGCGTGGTGGCGAACTCGACGGAGGATATGCTGGGCGTGTTCGACGAGAACCTGCAGTCGCTGGGAGTGGCACACATCGAGGTGGATAACACCGCCAACGCCAGCGAGGCTCTCGCCTATCTGACCATCTATGGCTACACGAACGTGGATGGAACGACACCCACGCTCAACTTCAAGTTCTACGATGCCTCGAAGGGTCAAGTGGTGAGCGTGATGCCCGCCGACGGCACTACCTACCAATTCCAGAAAGATGTCAAGGTTGGTTCGGCTACCGCACCGGTGGAACTGGAGGACAACTACAACGACATGCAGACGCTGCCGCTGAAGAAGGGCTGGAACTGGGTGACCTTCACGGTGCTGCCCACAGAAGGCACGACGACACGGCAGTATCTGGACGGCAACACCCGCTGGGAGGTTGACGACATCATCATGACCGTCGATGGCACAGAGACGCAGAAATGGATCTGTCGTGCCAATAGCAGCGAGAGCCGGGGCTACCTTTGGGACCATGCCGATGAGCCTATTGACATCGACCCTGCCCGTATGTACAGCATCTACTCCATGAGCGACAAGACGGTCTATCTGGAGGGCTTCAACTTCAACAAGGGAGTGACGGTACACAAGGACTGGAACCGCATCGCCTACCAGTCGGACATCAACCTGCCGATTGAACAGGCACTCTCCGACTACATCGAACACGCCACCGAGGGTGACATCGTGAAGTCGCAGGATGCCTTTGCCGTGGCGAGCCGCACGGCGAACGGACTGGTGTGGAAGGGTTCGCTGCAATACATGGAGGCAGGAAAGGGCTACATGATGAAACGGCAAGCCGACAGCGAGGCAACCTTCCGCTATCCGCAGTTCTATGGCGACAGCCGCTATGCCGGCAGTCAGGCGAGCATGGGCAAAAGACGCGTCAACACCGCCACGACCATGAACATCGTGGCAACGGTGAGCGGCATCGATACGGAAGAGGGCGACCGCCTGGTGGCATACAACGGCACCGACCGTGTGGCGGAGGCTGTTGCCGATGATGAACAGAACTATTATCTGAGCATCGGCGAGTATGACCAGACGCTGACCTTCGCCATCGAACGTGACGGTGAACTGGTGGGCATGACCCGCAGCCAGATAGGCTACAAGGCAAACAAGGTGATGGGCACTCCTGAAGAGCCTACGGACATCAGTTTTGTCAGCGCGGACCAGATGCCGATGGATGGCAAGTGGTACACCACGACGGGCATCCAGATGGGAAAGAAGCCGGCGACAGGCGGACTGTATATACATAATGGTAAAGTCGTCATGATTAAGTATTAAAAAGAAAGAGTTATGAAGATGAAGATAAATATCGTATTAGCAGCCCTCGCCTTCGTGGCGTGGGGCTGCTCATCGGACAACGATGACGTGATAACAAAGGGTATCGCCGAAGGTACAGATGCACGCCCGACGTGGCAGATACCGAACTACGACAACTACGAGCAGACCATGATGGTGGAGGTGACGCTGCAGGATCCCCTGCAGACCTATGCCTCGGCAGCCGACTTGATGTGTGCCACCATCGGCGGCGAGGTGCGCGGCGTGGCTACGCCTGAACAGGTGGACGGGAAGTGGCGGTTCACCCTCATTGTGGCATCGAACAAAGTTGGAGCAAGTGTCGATCTGTCGTACTACTGCGACCACCTTCACCGCATCTTCACTACCAGTTGGACGACGTTCGATGCTGCCACCGTGCCTATAGGAACAGGTGGTATCTATCAACCTGAATTTGTGAAATAATACTGAGAAAGATGAAGAACAAGGAAGATAAGAGTGCAAGAAA
>JAFTFC010000180.1 GCA_017449725.1 Prevotella sp.
TATACTATCTGTAACAACAACTGAGGTTACGGCTCGCTTTAAGAGAGGTTACGGCTCGCTTGTGGTGAGGTTACGGCTCGCTTGGGGTGAGGTTACGGCTCGCTTGGGGTGAGGTTACGGCTCGCTTTAAGAGAGGTTATAAAGAAAGCGCCCACAAGTGCATATGCAACTACACTTGTGGGCGCTTTGCCTTTAAGTCTGAAGGTGAAATATCTTATTTCTTGGTACTCTTAGCGTAGCGGCTCATGAAGCGGTCAACGCGTCCTGCCGTATCTACGAGCTTGCTCTTACCTGTGTAGAAGGGGTGTGAGCTGCTTGAGATTTCCACTTTGATAACTGGATAAGTTTCGCCTTCAAATTCTACTGTCTCGTTACTCTTTGCCGTAGACTGTGTAAGGAACATATCGCCGTTGGACATGTCACGGAACACGACGGGGCGATAGTTTTCGGGATGAATACCTTTTTTCATTTTCGTTTAAATTGTTATATTTATAATATGTATTATTTACGTTTCATGCTATGTGTATTTATACACCTTACACTAAGCAGGGTGCAAAGGTACGAACTTTTCTGCACCCCACCAAATTTCTGACTTTCTTTTTTCGAAAAACTTTTCAAGTACTATCAAAAAAAGAGGAAGTGTTATTCTTCCTCTTTTACTGTCAGGCTGTCACCTGTAAGCTGCATCTGCTTGGCATACCAACCATCGTCGTACCAGTCACGATACCAGTAGTTTATGCGATGGAGTTCAAACTCTGCCAGTATCCTGCCGCTGCGGCTGCTGCGGAAGACTCCCGTCATCAGGTCGCCGTCTACGTCGTGGCGCGGACCATTGAAATATGCATAGATCTCTGTGCCGTCGTCATAGCGAATAATTATATACTCGTTCTCTATTGTCCAGCGGAAGTAGGACTCATTATAACTGTAGCGATTGTAATAATCGCGCTCATATCCGTCTCCGCCATAAGTATTGGTACGGGCAAACTCTATCTGGGTATAGATGTATTGGGTTCCCCTAAAGCTATAGAAATTCGTGGTAAGATTGCCCTCCCAGTAGCCGTCAATGTAACTTGCCACCATCTCGTCGCTGTTCTCGCACGATGTGAATGTGAAGAGCGAAACAGATGCCAGGAGCATCATCATGATTGTTGTGTATATCTTTTTCATAAGCATATGTTTTTAAATTTCTTCGATTGCAAAGGTACGACAAATTCCCCATACCGCCAAGAAGGAAATCCATAAAGTTCGGTAGGGATTTCCCTATGTAGTTAAAAAAACTCAATATTCGGGCTCTATTTATGCTATATCGGCAAAAACTTCGTATTTTTGTAGAAGAATATTTATATCACTCATATATTATGAAGACAATTTATGATTTCTCTGTCAAGGACAGAAAAGGCAACAGCGTTTCGCTGAAAGAGTATGCTAACGAAGTAATTCTCATTGTCAATACTGCCACAAAGTGTGGATTCACGCCTCAGTACGACGAACTCGAGAAACTCTATGAGAAATATCACAGCCAGGGATTCACCATCCTCGACTTCCCCTGCAACCAGTTCGGGCAGCAGGCTCCCGGAACCGACGAGAGCATCCATGAGTTCTGCAAGTTGAACTTCGGCACCGAGTTCCCGCGCTACAAGAAGGTTAAGGTCAACGGTGAGGATGCCGACCCACTCTTCCTTTTCCTCCAGAACGAGAAGGGTTTCGCCGGATGGGATATGGAGCACCCCATAGCGAGCATTCTCGACGACATGCTGTCGAAGGCTGATGCTGATTACAAGCAGAAGCCCGACATCAAGTGGAACTTCACCAAATTCCTCATCAACAAGAAGGGACAGGTTGTTGCACGTTTCGAACCGACTGAGAAGATAGAGAACATTGAAAAGGCAATCGAAGAACTATTATAAATATGGAGCATACCAAATGTCTGATTGTCGGTAGCGGACCTGCCGGCTACACAGCGGCCATCTACGCCACTCGCGCTAACCTGAAGCCTATAGTGATTTGCGGCATCCAGATTGGCGGACAACTTACGCAGACAACAACTGTAGAGAACTTTCCCGGCTATCCAAACGGAGTAGACGGTAACCAGATGATGATGGAGATGCGCCAGCAGGCAGAAAACCTCGGAGCGGATATCCGCAGCGGCGTTATTGTAAAGGCAGACCTCGACCAGCATCCTTTCGTGCTTACGACCGACGAAGGCACAGAAATAAGTGCCGACACAGTTATCATCGCTACCGGAGCTACAGCAAAATACTTGGGACTTCCCGATGAAGAGAAGTACAAGGGACAGGGTGTCTCAGCATGTGCCACCTGCGACGGGTTCTTCTACCGCAAGAAGGTATGTGCCGTAGTAGGAGGTGGTGATACCGCCTGTGAGGATGCACTCTATCTATCACACCTGTGCAAGAAGGTTTACCTCGTTGTCCGCAAGCCATTCCTGCGTGCCTCTAAGGTGATGCAGGACCGCGTCCGCAATGCCGAGAACATCGAGATTCTCTTCGAGCATAATGCCACAGGGCTATATGGAGAATATGGAGTTGAGGGTATGCATCTGGTTCATCGCAAGGGTGAAGCAGACGAGCGTCACTACGACCTGCCCGTCGATGGGTTCTTCCTCGCCATAGGTCATAAGCCAAACTCAGAAGTGTTTGCCAAGTGGGTGGATGTAGACGAAATAGGATATATCCGAACTATCGGCAACACGCAGGCAACGCGCACTCAGGGAGTTTTTGCCGCAGGCGATGTCTGCGACCCAGTCTACCGACAGGCTATCGTTGCTGCCGGCAGCGGATGTAAGGCTGCTCTTGAGGCAGAGAGATACTTACAAGTCCAGCAAAAGTAAGGACGCCATTGAGCATCAGGAGCTCATAACCGAAATGATAGGAGGTGGTCGCTGCGACTACCTCCTCTATTATATAACAGAGCACTGGGGAGGCAACGGCAATATGCGGCACGAACTTATCGCGAACACGACGACGGGTAAAAAGACCGAAGGCGAAAAGACCGAGCAGCGGACCATAGGTATATCCGCACAGCACATAGATGGTATCGATAATACTCGACGACCCCACCAGCCCTACTCCAATAATTATCAAGGCGAAGACCAGCGCCATACAAAGATGCACCCTTCGACGTAGTTGCTCATCGTCAACTCGTCCACGGATATCCACACAATAAGTTGTTGTAAGGGCGGTCAAGGCAGAGTCGGCACTCGAGAATGAAGCCGCAACAATGCCGACAGAGAAGACGATGGGCACCAAATAAGAGGTACTCGAAAGGATATATTGCGGCAGAAGAGTGTCACCCTTCACGGGCAACGGCATTCCCTGCTTACCATACCACATCATGAGTAGCACTCCCAACGAGAGGAAGAGCAGATTAACCGGTACAAAGGCGAAACCATAAGTACACATGTCTTTCTGCGCATCGCGCAGAGTCTTGCACGTAAGGTTCTTCTGCATCATATCCTGATCCAATCCCGTCATCACAATAACGATAAAGACACCGCTAAGGAACTGTTTCCAGAAATTCTGCGACGACAGCCAGTCGTCAAACACGAATACCCGGTTATGGCTATCAGCAGCAATCGAACTGATTGCCTCTAAGGGTGTCAGCCCCAAGTCTATCACCACATTATATATAATAAGGAGCAGCGCTGTCAGCATACAGACAGTCTGGAAGGTATCTGTCCACACCAGTGTCCGTATTCCTCCCCTTCGGGTGTACAGCCAAATCAGACTGACGAGGAGAAGCGGCGACAACAGTTTAATTGTTGGTGCAATCGAAGGGAACAAAGGGGCGAGCGCTTCACTCAGTAACAGGCAGACTATAGAGAAACGAATAGCCGCACCCGCCATCTTAGACAACAGGAAGAACCATGCTCCAGTCTTGTATGATCTTACTCCGAGCCTTTGCCCAAGGAAAGAATATATTGTGGTCAGATTTAACCTATAATAAACAGGAAGCAACACAAAAGCCACAGCGAAATAACCGAGGATAAATCCGAGGCAGGTCTGAAGGTAGGTCATATCTGAATAAATCACCATACCTGGCACGCTGACAAAAGTAACGCCTGAAATACTCGCACCCACCATTCCGAAAGCCACCATATACCAAGGCGACCGACGACCGGCGCGGAAGAACGTGTTGTTGTCCGAAGAGCGAGAAGTGATGCGACTAAAGAGCATCAGGACTGCAAAATATATGCATATAACTATCAAAACTACCATAAACGGCTGCAAAAGTAATAAAAAAAGTAAAAAGAGAAAAGAGTAAAATGACAAAAAGGCGAAAATTGGAGGATTATTTGTACTTTTGCATTGTTGAAACAATCATAGAATATGAAACAGAAGAAATTTATTCTCCAAGAGAGTGAAATACCCACACAGTGGTATAACATTCAGGCAGATATGGTGAACAAACCTATGCCACCGATTCATCCTGCAACGAAGCAGCCATTAGGCGTAGACGACCTGGCACACATCTTCCCGCGCGAGTGCTGTGTGCAGGAACTCGATACTGAACATGCATGGATAGACATCCCCGAGGATGTACTCGAGAAATACAAGTACTACCGCTCTACCCCACTTGTGCGTGCTTACGCTCTGGAGGAGGCACTTGGCACTCCCGCCCACATCTATTTTAAGAACGAGAGTACCAACCCGCTGGGGTCTCACAAAATAAACTCCGCCCTGCCGCAATGCTATTATGCCAAGCAGGAAGGAACTACCAACGTAACAACCGAGACGGGTGCAGGTCAGTGGGGTGCTGCCCTCTCCTATGCGGCAAAGATATATGGACTCGACTGTGCCGTATACCAAGTAAAGATTACAATGCAGCAGAAGCCCTACCGCTCAAGTATCATGCGCACCTTCGGTGCTGTAGTCGAAGGGTCTCCCTCAATGTCTACCCGTGCCGGAAAGGACATACTGACGAAAGACCCTACACACTCTGGGTCACTCGGAACAGCCATTTCAGAGGCAGTAGAACTTGCCACCACTACTCCTAATTGTAAATACACCCTTGGTTCGGTGCTCAATCACGTCGGACTCCACCAGACAATTATCGGTCTTGAGGCAGAGAAGCAGATGCAGATGGCAGGTGAATATCCCGATATCGTCATAGGATGTTTCGGTGGAGGAAGTAACTTCGGAGGTATCTCATTCCCCTTCATGCGTCACAATCTGAAAGACGGTAAGACTACGGAGTTTATTGCTGCCGAACCAGATAGTTGTCCGAAACTGACTCGAGGACAGTTCCGCTATGACTTCGGCGACGAAGCCGGCTATACTCCACTGCTCCCCATGTTCACACTCGGTCATAACTTCAAACCCTCGAACATCCATGCCGGAGGACTGCGCTACCACGGTGCCGGAATGATTATCTCACAACTGATAAAGGACGGGCTGATGCATGGTGTAGACATACCACAACTTGAGACATTCGAGGCTGGTATGCTCTTCGCACGTACCGAAGGAATAATACCTGCACCAGAGAGTTGTCACGCCATTGCTGCGACTATCCGCGAAGCCAATAAGTGTAAGGAGACAGGTGAAGAGAAGGTTATTCTTTTCAACCTCTCTGGTCACGGACTTATCGACATGCCGTCTTACGAGTCGTTCATCAAGGGCGATTTGCAAAACTACACTGTCACCGACGAGATGATTGCAGAGAATCTGGCAGAATTAGATAAGCAATAGATATTATAGACAAAATCAAATACCCTTCAGCGTGCTGACCGCCTCACTGGCAGTCGGCACGTTTTCTATAACCATTGAGCGTTTACCTTTTTGCTCACGCAGATTACAACGCCGGAAATTGGTTGTAGCGTAGTTAATAAGACATCCGAAGGCTTCGCTCTGATAGTACGGGCTCTCACTGTTGCTGACTAAGTAGAGGTACATCTTGCCCTGCTTGAGCATTATCTTCTCACATCCCAATCGCTTGCCGATTCTCCGAAGAGTGACTACTTGAAGCAGTTCCTCCGCCTCTGTCGGAAGTTCGCCAAAACGGTCACGCAATTGCGAGCGGTAGCGGTCGGTATCTTCGTCGCTCCGCAGGTTCTCCAGTTCACGGTAAAGAAGCATTCGCTCGCTGCTGCTGGGAACATAGAGGTCGGGCAGATACATCTCTAAGTCACTCTCAATGGTGCAGTCGTCAACATAGAGTGGTTGTCTGTTCGGATGCTTTTGTCTTTGGGGCTGCGGCTTTGTAGTAGTCTCACCAACATCAACCTCCTCTACAGCGGGTGCTTCGTTGCGCAGTTCCGTCATTGCCTGTGAGAGTATTTTCATATACGTCTCATATCCAAGGTCTTCGAGGAAACCGCTCTGTTCGGCACCGAGAAGGTTACCCGCTCCTCTTATGTCGAGGTCTTGAAGCGACAAGTTAAAGCCACTACCAAGGTCAGAGAAAGTCTCAAGTGCCTCAAGTCGACGGCGTGCATCGGGCGAAAGGCTCGACAGCGGCGGTGCCAAGAGGTAGCAGAACGCCTTCTTGTTTGAGCGTCCCACACGACCACGCATCTGGTGAAGATCAGAAAGCCCGAACCGATGGGCATCATTTATAATAATGGTATTGGCATTGGGAATGTCTATTCCGTTCTCAACAATAGTTGTTGATAGCAGAACATCGTAGTCGTAGTTGATGAAGTCCATCACCACCTTCTCCAATTCCTCGGGTTTCATCTGTCCGTGTCCTATCGCCACCCTCGCATCGGGCACATACCTGTTTATCAACTGATATATGTGAGTCAGTCCCTTAATGTTATCGTTCACAAAAAATACCTGTCCGTTGCGAGACAACTCATAGCGTATAGCCTCGGAAATAACCTGTCCGTCGAACGATGCAATCTCGGTGTGTATCGGATAGCGGTTAGGCGGTGCTGTTCGTATGATGCTCATGTCGCGTGCTCCCATCAGCGAGAACTGCAAGGTTCGCGGTATAGGCGTAGCACTCATAGTCAGTGTATCTACATTGGTTTTCATCTGGCGCAACTTTTCCTTTGTCGATACTCCGAACTTCTGTTCCTCATCGATAATTAGAAGTCCCAAATCCTTAAACTTCACCGCCTTACCAATCAGTTTGTGCGTACCTATTATCATGTCTATGCGTCCCTCTTCAAGGTCTTTCAGAACCTGGGTCGTTTGTTTTCTGACCTGGCACGACTAAGGTAGTCAACCCTTACGGGCATTCCCTTAAGTCGTGACGTAAAAGTCTGATAGTGTTGGAATGCCAGTACAGTCGTAGGAACAAGCACTGCCACTTGTTTAGAGTCGCTGGCAGCCTTGAAGGCTGCACGTATTGCAACCTCTGTCTTTCCGAATCCCACGTCTCCGCAGACGAGCCTATCCATTGGCTGCAGGCTTTCCATATCCGCCTTCACATCATTGGTAGCTTTAAGTTGGTCGGGGGTGTCTTCATATAGGAACGATGCCTCAAGTTCCTGCTGCAAGTACGAATCTGCGCTATAAGCAAAACCCTTCTCCTTCCGCCGCTGTGCATATAGTTTGATAAGGTCGCGGGCGATATCCTTTATCCGTTTCTTGGTGCGTTCCTTCATCCTGTCCCACGCACCGGTTCCAAGTGTAGAAAGTCGCGGTTGTGAATCTCCGTCCTTCCGGCGGTATTTGGAAATCTTATATAGGGAGTGGATACTGACGTCTACCTTGTCGTTATTGGCATAGACAATTCGTATCGCCTCTTGATAATGGCCGTCTTTTATCGGCACACGGACAAGTCCGGCAAACCGTCCTATGCCGAGGTCGATATGTACAACATAATCACCAACCTCCATCTCCTGGATTTCCTTCAGGGTAAGAGCCGCTTTCCCCTTTCGTGCCGCATCCGAGCGAAGGGTGTACTTATGGAAACGGTCGAATATCTGATGGTCGGTAAAAATGCAGAGCTTAAGTGCATGGTTCACAAAACCCTCGTGGAGGGTATGGTCAACAGGAGTAAAGTGAATCATACTGCCCATCTCACCGTATTTCTCCCCTCTCTCTTCAAGAATGTTCTTCAGTCGTTCATGCTGTTTAGGACTGTCGGCAAGGATGTATATCTTATAACCACGTTCAACGTACTCACAGAGAGTCTCTTCGAGCAGGTCGAAGTTCTTATGGAACAGCGGCTGCGGCTCTATCTCACATTTTATAATCACATCCGTCTTGAATGTCGAGGGATACGTCCCAAACTCTATAATACGAAGACGGTCGACAACATCATCGAGGTCTTCGCCAACAATATCACTGACAATCTGAAGGTTCTTTATCGCCAACGAAGTATCTTCGGGAAGAAAACTAAGGAAAGACGTCTGACCCGCCTCACATTCTGCCATCTCCGGCACCAGTTCAGCCCACTCTTTCTTGTCCTTTGAAAGCTGGGTATCGACCTCGAATGTCCTTATTGAGTCAATATCATCGCCGAAGAAGTCTATGCGGAATGGATATTCATGACTGAAAGAGAACACGTCGACAATACTGCCCCTGACCGCGAACTGTCCAGGTTCATAGACGTAGTCCACTTCGTTGAATCCGAGTTCACGTAGGCGTTCTTCGAGCGACGTCATATTATGACTCTCACCCACTTTCAGTGTTACGGTCTGTTCACTCATAGTCTCACGAGCCACCACTTTTTCGGCCAGTGCCTCGGGATAGGTCACAATGAACATCTTCTTCCGGCTGTTGTTAAGTGTTGCCAGCACCTCGGTACGGAGTATCTCATTTGCAGCATCGGGACGAGCATCTTTCTTCACCCTTCCCGACCTGGCTGACGCAGGGAAGAACAACACCTCACTGCAAGTGCCGTTCACTTCGAGTTGAGTAAGGTCGTGATAGAAGTATCCCGCTTCATCGGCATCATTGAGCACGAACAGAATGGTGCTCGGAGTGCGATGGGTTGCCGCTGCAAACAGCACAGGGGCGGCACTTGCCGAAATGCCGTCAATGGACAATCGTTGTATATTGGTATTACTTAGAGCCGATGCCAATTCTGCCGCCTGTGGCGAATGGGCATACAGTTCTATTAGTTCTTCGATTTTCATGGGTGCAAAGGTACGAAAAGTCGAGAGCAGAACAAAATAATGGGGAGAAAAGTTAAAAATAATGCCATAATCTTTCGCCTTTGGTATTTTTTCATTACCTTTGTCCTCAGTTTAAAGACGTACAGTATTATGAGCGACAGTATTGTTATCATACCTACCTATAACGAAAAAGAGAATATTGAAAAGATTATCCGTGCAGTATTCTCACTCGAAAAGGAGTTCCATATCCTCATCATCGACGACGGTTCTCCCGATGGCACCGCAGCCAGCGTCCACCGGCTTATCGACGAGGAGTTTACCGACCGACTGTTCATCCTTGAGCGTAGTGGAAAGCTGGGACTCGGCACTGCCTATATTACTGGTTTTAAGTGGGCCTTGGAACATTCTTACGACTATATTTTCGAGATGGACGCCGACTTCAGTCACGATCCCAACGACCTGCCGCGACTCTACAGCGCATGTGCAGTCGAGGGTAACGACGTAGCCATTGGCTCGCGCTACGTCAGCGGAGTTAATGTCGTGAACTGGCCAATTGGCAGAGTTCTCATGAGTTACTTTGTTTCCAAATACGTACGTTTCGTCACTGGTTTCAAAGTAAATGACACCACCGCCGGATTCAAGTGCTACCGCCGTCGTGTCCTCGAGATAATCGAACTGGACAAAATCCGTTTCAAGGGCTACGCCTTCCAGATAGAGATGAAGTTCACCGCCTACAAGATAGGTTTCCGCATCAAGGAAGTACCGGTGGTGTTTGTAAATCGTCGCGAGGGTGTCAGCAAGATGTCGGGTGGCATCTTCGGTGAGGCTTTCTTCGGTGTTATGCGGCTACGTTGGGACGGATGGTTCCGCAATTATCCAAAGATAAAGTAGATGAAAAAATTATGCATTAAGAATTATGCATTATGAAATACTTATATCGATTATATCAGATATTCATTGCTGCCCCAATTGCTGCCATTTGGACTATCATCATAGCATTAATGGTAGGTATCGGCACAACTTTCGGTAACGGTCATTTCTGGGGTTACTACCCCGGCAAGTGGTGGGGGTGGTTCATTCTCCGTCTTTTATTAATCCCCGTCAAGGTGGAAGGTCGCGAGAATCTCCGCAACGGTGAATCCTATGTCTTTGTAGCCAACCATCAGGGAGCCTTCGACATTTTCCTTATCTATGGGTACTTACCACGCCCCTTTAAGTGGATGATGAAATATCAATTGCGTCGCATTCCTTTCGTGGGATATGCCTGCGAAAAGTCTCACCAGATTTTTGTGGACAAGCGTGGAGCATCAAAAATTCGTAAAACATACGACCAAGCGAGGGAGATACTGCGCGAAGGAACATCCCTCACCGTTTTCCCAGAGGGAGAACGCACCTTTACCGGTAGGATGGGTGAGTTTCGTCGTGGGGCTTTTATGCTTGCCGACGAACTTCAACTCCCCGTAGTGCCATTGACTATAAATGGTTCTTTTGAGATTATGCCGCGCATGTACGATTGGCATTTCGTCGTTTGGCATCCAATGACACTAACTATCCATCCGCCAATTCTGCCACAAGGTAATGGTGCCGATAACATCCGCAATGCTATGGAGAAGAGCTATGCAGCCATTGAGTCGGCACTAAAAGTTTAATACCAGACCCCAAAAATATGTAACAAAATGCACTGCGTTTGAAATATTTTGCTTACATTTGCACCCGAACATTGAAGTTAAACTATAAAAATGACAGACAAAATGAAGAAAATAAGAGCTGCTGTAGTTGGATATGGCAACATAGGACGCTTCACTATTGAGGCGCTTGAGGCATCCGAGGATTTCGAGATTGCCGGTGTTGTTCGTCGCAATGGTGCTGAGAACAAACCTTCTGAACTCGCTCAATACGAGGTCGTTAAGGATATTAAGGAACTAAAAGATGTTGATGTCGCAATCTTAGCAACTCCTACACGATCGTGTGAGGAATATGCTAAGCAGATTCTACCTCTGGGTATTAACACAGTAGACTCATTTGACATACACACCAACATACGCGGATATCGCGAACGCCTGATGGAACTGAACAAAAAGACGGGAACAGTGAGTGTGATTGCTGCTGGTTGGGATCCAGGTTCCGATAGTATTGTTCGAACTCTGATGCAAAGCCTGGCTCCACGCGGTCTGTCCTATACAAACTTTGGTCCCGGAATGTCCATGGGACATAGTGTGTGCGTACGTTCTAAGGAAGGAGTCAAAGATGCTTTGTCTATGACAATCCCACTGGGTGAGGGCATTCATCGCCGTATGGTATATGTAGAACTTGAAGATGGTGCCAAGTTAGAAGATGTTACTAAGGCAATAAAGGCAGATCCCTATTTCGCAAATGACGAGACACACGTGTTTGCCGTTGAGAGTGTAGATTCGGTAAAAGACATGGGGCATGGAGTTCATCTGGTGCGCAAGGGTGTAAGCGGAAAGACACAAAACCAGCGTCTTGAATTCAACATGAGTATCAACAACCCAGCCCTGACGGCTCAGGTATTGGTAAATGTTGCCCGCGCGTCACTGCGTCAGCAGCCCGGATGCTACACTATGGTTGAGTTGCCCGTTATAGATTTGCTTCCTGGTGAGCGTGCCGACCTGATTGAGCACCTTGTATAAAGGGGGAAAACGTATTATCCAATAATATTTACTTCGGGGTGGATTTCCACTCCGAATTTTTTGAAAACATCTTCACATACTGCTTGGCAGAGGTGCAACACCTCATCGCCTGTGGCTCCTCCGAGATTAACAAGCACTAAAGCCTGTTTCTCGTAAACACTGGCACGTCCGAGTGAGCGCCCTTTCCATCCGCACTGTTCTATCATCCAGCCAGCCGGAATTTTCTCATGTCCAGCATCAACAGAATAATGTGGCATCGACGGATACTGAGTAAGAAGTTCTTCAAACTTTCTCCTATCAACGATAGGATTCATGAAAAAACTGCCACCATTTCCCAATACATCAGGGTCGGGAAGTTTGGCACGACGAATCTCTATAATAGCCTTGCGTAACTCTTCTGCAGTAAGTTTGTCAATACCTTTCTGTTCCAGATAAAAACGGATATTGCCGTAGTCAAGACAAGGCTTGAAGACAGAACTAAAGTTAAAGGTGACATAAGTGATGAAATATCTACCCCGCCACTCATTCTTAAAGCGACTCTGACGGTAGCCATAATGGCAGTCTGCATTACTGAAAACTACTATTTCGCCTGTAGACAGGTCTACAGCCTCAACTTTAGAAATCAAATCTTTTGCCTCTACACCATAAGCACCTATATTCTGAACTGCAGAAGCGCCGACATCACCTGGAATAAGAGAGAGATTCTCGGCACCATAGAGATGATTCTCTACAGCATAAGACACAATTTCATCCCAGTTCTCACCACTTCCGACACACATAGTAGCACCATCAATTGACGGTTCCAAGTTTATTCCCTTAATAGCAGAGCGGAGGATTGTTCCATCGTAGTCCTTGGTAAACAGCACATTAGCACCAGCACCTATCACGAAGTAGGGAGTCTTGAGTTTACTTTCCTTGACAAATGAAACGACCTCATTGCTGCTTTCGAACTCTACGAAGCGGCGGCATCTGGCATCTATCCCAAAAGTATTATGATGCTTTAGGCTATAGTTTTTCTCTTCTCTCATTCCACCAGTCGTGTTAACATCCATTGTCCGTCCTTACGTTGGAACGTCATCTCAAGTTCTTCACCATTAGCAATACCGCGCAACAAAAAAACTTTATAGCCAGACTGTTTATATGTCTGACCATAATTAATATTATAGATGGTTCCAGAAGGAAGATCGGTAGGTCCTATAACATCCCACTGCTCTGGCATAATGTCACCATGCAATTCAGCAAAATCATCATCAGGATCGGGTCCAGAGAATGCAATGGTCTCGTTGAGACTCTTATGTAAGAATGCACTGTCTGTAGCAAATCGCTGATAAAACTGCAGGAATGAAGCATTGACATTCTTCACGAGCGGCTGTCCTTCTACAGATGTGAGCATCCACTCTCCGTGAATGCGCTGGAACACATAGCTCTTGACGAACTTGCGATTCAGGAAAATTTTCTCGACCACAGCCCTTTCCACATTCGTATCCTTGGTGAACTGCAGTTGTCGACGCGAATCAAGTATCAGAGTATAGTAGCCCTGACGCATAAAGAAATGTTCCACTTGCCATTTCTCCTTAGACAGATACGATGTATCTCCATTATTAACCTGCATCAGTGGGAACTTCACTCTCCGCAGCTGCAGTTTGTTATTCCCTGCGAAGTTAAAGATAAAATCGTCGAAGAGTTCATCAGCTGCCTTTGGCATAGGTTGCTCTTCGAGTAGCATTTCGAGTGAATCAACCTTTGTCGTATCGACAATGGAGTCGGTTGCCAGAGTGTCTATGCCAGAACGTGCCTTATCGGTACATCCCGTAGTCCAGAACATCATCGTTACAAACACGATGACAACGAAGATAGCACACTTTTTCATTTAGTCTTTCTCTATACTTTCTCTCTAATTGGGCGCAAAGGTAGTGAAAAAACGAATAAAGAAGAAAAGAAATATGAAAAATTATCGCTCATTGAGTAAAAAAAAGTTGCCGTTACAAAATTTTCAATTTTCCATTCTCAATTCTCAATTAAATGTTGTACCTTTGCACAAAATTTCCAAATAAGATTATGATTTTACAGAAAATAGAACAAATACTGAATGAGGTAAACGAGTTACACGCTGCTAATGCCGAAGAGATTGAAGCATTGCGATTGAAATACCTCAGTAAGAAGGGTGAGATAAATGCACTGATGGCAGACTTTCGCAATGTGGCAGCCGAGGAGAAGAAAACTGTTGGTATCAAGATTAATGAATTGAAGCAGGCTGCATTCGATAAAATAAACGCTCTGCGCGACCAGTTGGAGATAAAGGAAGAGAAAGGCAACAACATCGACTTAACACGCTCGCCCTACCCCCTTCAACTTGGCACACGTCATCCGTTAACAATTGTACGCAACGAAATTATCGACATTTTCCAGCGCATGGGCTTTGTTCTTGCTGATGGTCCCGAAGTTGAAGATGACCTTCATGTGTTTACAAAAATGAACTTCGCTGCCGACCATCCGGCACGTGATATGCAGGACACATTCTTCGTCAAACAGAACGATGATGATGTAACAAAGAACATTCTGCTGCGTAGTCACACTTCGTCTGTTCAGGCACGTGTGATGGAACACATGCATACCGAGGACGGAAAACTGAAGGCTCCTATTCGCGTTATCTGTCCAGGACGAGTATATCGCAACGAAGCAATAACGGCACGCGCCCACTGTTTCTTCCACCAAGTTGAAGGTCTATACATAGACAAGAATGTTTCGTTTACAGATCTTAAGCAGGTGTTATTAACCTTCGCACGCGAACTCTTCGGTGCAGACACCAAAATTCGCCTGCGCCCCTCTTACTTCCCATTTACTGAACCATCAGCAGAAATGGACATCTCATGCCATATCTGTGGCGGTGTGGGTTGTGGTTTCTGTAAGCATACCGGATGGGTGGAGATTCTCGGATGTGGAATGGTGGATCCAAATGTACTCGAGGCTTGCGGCATAGACAGTAAGATATATAGCGGCTATGCCTTCGGACTTGGTGTAGAGCGTATCACCAACCTGAAATATCAGGTTAGCGACCTGCGTCTGTTCTCTGAGAATGATGTTAGGTTCCTCCGCGAATTCGAGTCTGCGAAGTAAGAGTACTCAGTTCAATGGATTATAGTCCAATCGTTTAAGGGGTTTTCATGATTGAAGTTCTGCTTTTTCTTTTAGGGCTTGCCATAGGCATTGGCATACTTTGGGTTGTAGGGAACTCAAAGATAGAGAAAATGCGCTCTGAGAATAGTCGCATTACCGCTGAATTGGCATCTAAGACAACAGAACTTAACATGGAGAAAGAGCGCAACACAGCGCTCCGTGAAGAATCGGAAAAAATGCTTCGCATGCAGGAAGCACATTTCAAGGAGCAGTCGGAGGAAGTAGAGAAGAGGTTCAAGGAGCAGATGGATGTTTCTGAGAAGCAATTCAAAATTCAGATGGAAGCCTTGCAGGAGCGTATTACAAATATAACCAACGACCTACTGAAGAACCGTTCCAAGGATCTCGAAGAACAAAATGCACGACAGATAAAACCTCTTGAAGAACAACTTGAACGGCTAAACAAACTGATGCACGACACTCGTGTCAGCAATGCTAAGGACACCGAAAGTGTAAAACAGCAGATATCCGACATGATGCGCCGTTCCAAAGAGATGAGTGATGAGACAACACGACTTGCTAATGCACTGACCCACCGCACTAAGTTCCAAGGTGATTTAGGTGAAAGTGTGCTCGACAATGTGCTGTCAAACGCAGGATTGCGCGAAGGTCGTGACTACGAAGTACAGGAATTCCTACGCGACGAGGTTGGTCAAACGGTTGTAGACAAAGATACCGGACGACGTTTGCAACCCGATGTAATACTCCACTTCCCTGACAACAAGGATGCCATCATCGACTCCAAGGTGTCACTAACAGCATACGTAAACTATGTAAATGCTGAGACCGAACAAGAAAGAGAACTCTTCTTACGACAACATATTGAAAGCGTTAGGGCACATGTCAAGGAACTCTCCAAAAAAGATTACAGCAAGTTTATTGAGAAGCCCCACCATACGTTTGATTTCGTCATCATGTTCTTCCCCTTCGAGGGTGCTTTTCAGGCAGCCATAAACGCTGACCCACAGTTGTGGTCCGATGCCTTCGCCTCCAATGTATGCATTGCAGGTGAACTTAACATCTCTGTAATACTGAGGATGATTAAGATGTCTTGGACGCAGTATGAACAGACGCAAAACCAAAAGGAGGTTTTCAAGGTAGCAAGCGACTTAGTGGAACGCATTGGAAGATTACGCGAAAGGGTTCTGTCTGCCAAGAAAGCCCTTGACTCTACCAGTGAGAAATTCGAAGACGTGATGACTTCGGTAGAAGGACGTCAGGGAATTCTCGGCAGTGCACAAAACATCATACGACTGGGAGCCAAGGGCGACCGACGGATTCCCTCAGAAGAAAATACCTAATATTAAGTATTGTACGTGATTATATAACTCGATACCTTTGCAAGAATAACATAAAAAACTGCAATTATGAAGTTGTCAGAACTGAAAACTGGCGAGAAAGCCATTATCGTAAAGGTATCGGGTCACGGAGGTTTCCGCAAACGCATCATAGAGATGGGGTTCATCAAGGGCAAGACGGTGGAGTCGCTACTCAACGCTCCGCTACAGGATCCCGTTAAGTATCGCATCATGGGCTACGAAGTGTCGCTAAGACACAGCGAGGCGGAACAGATAGAGGTAGTAGCACGTGAAGACAGGAACAACCCCGAATCGCAGGAGCCATCAGATACTCAACTAACCCTCTCGGATTCCCAATTATACTCAGCCGCCCTGCGCCAACGCCGTACTATAAACGTGGCTCTCGTAGGCAACCCCAACTGTGGAAAAACCTCACTCTTCAACTTCGCCAGCGGAGCCCACGAACGAGTAGGAAACTATAGCGGTGTAACGGTGGATGCTAAAGAGGGAGTGGCACACTTCAAGGGATATACATTCAATATCGTAGACCTGCCCGGCACATACTCTTTGTCGGCATATTCACCCGAAGAGTTATATGTACGAAAACACATTGTTGACAATACTCCGGATATCATCATCAATGTCATCGACTCCAGCAACCTGGAGCGGAACCTCTATCTAACTACCCAGCTTATCGACATGAACCTTCGCATCGTCGGTGCGCTGAATATGTACGATGAGTTAGAGGAACGAGGAGATATCCTCGACAACCATAAAATGGGGGAATTACTTGGATTTCCTTTGGTGCCTACTGTGTTTAAATCTGGACGAGGTGTCGATGAACTCTTCACCACCATCATCCAGGTATATGAAGGAAAATTCCGTAAGCACCCTCTACGACACATTCACATAAACCACGGGCATGAGATAGAGCATGGTGTGAGCGACATGCAGGAACACCTAAAACAATATGCGGATATACGTCAGCGCTTCTCAACGCGCTATCTGGCAATAAAACTGCTGGAGCATGATAAGGAAATTGAAAAAGAACTCTCTACCCTGCCCGACTACTCGGAGATAATACGCCATCGCGACGATGCAGCAAGGCGTATAGAGGAAGAGCTGAGCACTGACTCCGAGACAGCTATCATGGATGCTAAGTACGGCTTCATTCGTGGAGCACTGCAAGAGGCGGGCTACAAGGAAGGCAAGGATAAGGATACATACGAAACAACCCACCGCCTTGATGCCATCATCACCAATCGCTGGCTAGGTTTCCCTCTATTCTTCCTACTGATTTTCGTAATGTTCGAAACAACATTCATCATCGGTCAGTATCCTATGGACTGGATAGATGCCGGTGTCGGACTTCTATCAGACTGGATGAATAGTATTCTTCCTGACGGTCCTATCCGTGCAATGATTGTCGACGGCGCTATAGCCGGCGTGGGAGCAGTTATCATTTTCCTACCTCAGATACTCATTCTCTATACATTTATTTCATTCATGGAGGATTCTGGCTATATGGCACGTGCTGCTTTCATTATGGACAAACTTATGCACCACATGGGAGTACACGGAAAATCGTTCATCCCCCTAATTATGGGCTTTGGATGCAATGTACCCGCAGTAATGGCAACACGTACCATTGAGAGCCGCCGGTCGCGCCTTATCACCATGCTTGTGATACCACTCATGAGTTGTTCTGCACGCCTGCCTATATATATAATGATAGTAGGACTATTCTTCGCACCCCGCTATCAGTCACTGATTATGATATCCCTCTACGCAATCGGCATTCTACTGGCAGTAGTCATGAGCCGCATTTTCAGCCGATGGGTAGTCAAAGGTGAGGACACCCCCTTCGTTATGGAGTTGCCGCCATATCGTTTTCCCACCGCCAAGGCTATTGCACGCCATACGTGGGAGAAGGGTAAGCAGTATCTGAAGAAAATGGGAGGCATAATTCTCGTTGCCAGTATCATTGTATGGGCATTGGGCTATTTTCCCCACGATGACAGCCTTAATGAAAAAGAGCAACAGGAGCAGAGTTATATAGGATATATAGGAAAAACTATCGAACCCGTTTTTGAGCCGCAGGGTTTCAACTGGAAACTCGATGTGTCACTAATTGCCGGCGTTGGCGCCAAGGAGATTGTGGCATCCACAATCGGAGTGCTCTATCCTGATGAGGCTGAACTGACTGAGGTAATCACTCCCCTGCAGGCTCTAGCATACCTGCTGTTCGTGCTGATATATTTTCCATGCATCGCCACAATCGCTGCAATAAAGGGCGAGACAGGGTCATGGCGCTGGGCATTCTTTGCCGCTGGCTATACCACACTGCTGGCATGGATAGTATCGGCACTGGTTTATCAAATAGGACTATTAATATAATAGAGGTTACGATACTATATACAGATAATAGAAACAACTATAAATAACAAAAGATGGTAAAAATAACGAAAGAAGCAGCTTTGGCGTATCACGAGAGCGGACGCCCAGGCAAAATTGAAGTTAAGCCCACCAAGGCATATCGCACACAGACTGACCTCTCACTTGCTTACTCTCCAGGAGTGGCTTATCCCTGTCTTGAGATTCAGGAAGACCCCAACAATGCCTACCGCTACACCGACAAGGGTAACCTTGTGGCGGTAATTTCCAATGGTACGGCTGTCCTCGGACTAGGCGACATTGGCGCTATGAGTGGCAAACCAGTCATGGAGGGTAAGGGTCTGCTATTCAAGATATACGGTGGCATTGACGTGTTTGATATCGAGGTGGCAGAGAAAGACCCAGAGAAGTTCTGTGAGGCAGTTGAGAAGATTGCCCCAACCTTTGGAGGTATCAACCTCGAAGACATCAAGGCTCCCGAGTGTTTCTATATAGAGGAGCGACTGAAGCGCACCCTCGACATCCCCGTAATGCACGATGACCAGCACGGCACTGCCATTATCTCTGCTGCTGGTCTTAAGAATGCACTCGAAGTAAACGGCAAGGACATCAAGAAGGTACGCATCGTTGTCAACGGAGCCGGTGCTGCCGCCATCTCATGCACCAAACTCTACATGGCACTCGGTGCTAAGAAAGAAAACATACTGATGCTCGACTCCAAGGGTGTTATCAGCAGCGACCGTCAGGATCTCAACGAACAGAAACGCTTTTTTGCCACCGATCGGTGTGATGTGCATACCCTAGAAGAAGCTATCCGTGATGCCGACGTTTTCGTTGGACTTTCCAAGGGTAACGTACTCTCTCAAGACATGGTTCGCTCTATGGCTAAAGACCCGATCATCTTCGCGCTTGCCAACCCCACTCCCGAGATTACCTACGAGGAAGCAATGGGAGCACGTCCTGATGTACTTATGTCTACTGGACGCACCGACTATCCAAACCAGATAAATAATGTCATAGGCTTTCCCTATATTTTCCGCGGAGCCCTCGACGTTCATGCTACGGCAATCAACGAGGAGATGAAGATGGCGGCGGTCCATGCTATTGCCGACCTTGCAAAGCAGCCCGTTCCTGACGTGGTGAATGATGTCTACAAGGTGAATAACCTGCGTTTTGGACGCAACTACTTCATTCCTAAACCCGTTGATCCACGACTGATTTCCGAAGTCTCTGCTGCTGTCGCCAAGGCGGCTATCGAAAGTGGTGTGGCTCGTACCACCATTGAGGATTGGGATGAATACAAGCACTCACTCAGCGTGATGCTCGGACAGGAAACAAAACTCACACAGAAACTCTATGCAACCGCCAGCGCACATCCCCAACGTATAGTCTTTGCCGAGGGAATGAACCCCACAATGATGCGTGCAGCCGTACAGGCAAAGTCGGAAGGTATCTGTGAACCTATCTTGCTCGGCAACGAGGAACGTATTAACAAACTCGCTCAGGAACTTGATGTATCGCTCGAAGGTATAGAGATAATCAACCTGCGCAACGACAAAGAGGCGGAACGCCGCGAACGCTACGCACGCATCCTTACGGAGAAGCGTCAACGCGACGGATACACCTTTGAAGAAGCCAACGACAAGATGTTCGAGCGCAACTACTTTGGAATGATGATGGTTGAGACGGGCGATGCCGACGCCTTCATCACTGGTCTCTATACAAAATACTCCAACACCATCAAAGTGGCAAAGGAGGTTATCGGTATACGCAAAGAGTTGAACCACTTCGGTACAATGCATATCATCAACTCGCCCAAGGGAACACTCTATATCGGCGATACCCTCATCAACCAGAACCCCGACACCGCCACACTAGTAGATATAGCCCAACTCTGCAGCACCACTGTGCGCTGGTTCAATGAGAAACCCCGCATCGCTATGATCAGCCACTCCAACTTCGGCTCTGATACCTCTTCGGGTTCTCAGAAGGTTCGCGAGGCTGTACGCCTTCTTCAGAAGGCTAATCCAGACATGATTATCGATGGTGAGATGCAGATAGGTTTTGCCCTCGACCGTCAGTTGCGCGATGAGAAGTATCCATTCACAAAACTGAATGGCGAGGATGTCAACACCTTGGTATTCCCTAACCTCACCAGTGCCCGCTCCAGTTACAAGATGCTACAGGTGCTCAATAGCGATGTTGAAATCATCGGTCCTATCCAGATGGGTCTTAATAAAGCCATCCACTTCGTAGATTTCGACAGTTCTGTACGCGACGTAGTAAACATTGCTGCCATCGCCGGCATCGATGCCTATGTCTGGAAGATACAGAATAGGGTTGTAGGTCGTAGGTTATAGGCTTAATACTTAACGACGACACATAATAATAAAAGCTCTCATTGTTGAGAGCTTTTATTTATTTACTTCTGTTCTAACTGCAGTGTCTTTGTTGTCTGGTCGCAAACCTCTGACGGTCCCCAGTACTGGATAGGACCGGGATATACGTAGCAGGTTTCCTTAGCCCATTTGTCGCGTACGGCAGCAAATGCCTTGAAAGGTTTTCCATCAAGTTCTACAAGTGCCTTACGGATAACTGGTTTCATCTCACCATTGCGGCGCTCCATATTCATCATCATCGTGATGGGTACACCGCCAGCTTTCCACTCATCGGTAGAGGCTGTCGTATTCTTCACGATAGCCATATATCCAGTCTTGCCGTTAGCAATAAGTTGAGCAGCACTGGTTCCAAGAGCGTAGCAGTAGTCGGCATCGAAGTTCGACGGAGCAGCACAACGCCCTTCGTATCCAAAGAAGTGGTGCTGGGGCGCAAACTTGCCCACGTACTTACCATTTTTCTTCCATTCATCGAGTTTTGCGGCTACCATCTCCGAAATGAGTTTCTCGGTCTCGATGAGCGATACCTGAACATTGCCGTGGGGGTCGCGATCCAGTGACAATTGGCGAGCCACGCCCTCGGGCAACGTAGCAAATGTGTCTGCATTCTCCTTCGACAGGTGGCTGAGGATATACTCGCGCTGAGCCTGTTTGTCGAGGTCACGATAGTCGGCGCCGTGGGCTGCCAACAGGTCGTTGAGTTCCTGAATTAGTCGTCCGATTGCGGGAACGAACTCGATGAGACCCTCAGGGATTAGTACTACTCCGAAATTGTTCCCCTCTGCAGCACGGTATGCAACAGTTGCTGCGATGTCCTCGACAATCTGGTTAAGACTCATGTCCTTAGCCTCTACTTCCTCACTTACGAGACAGATGTTAGGCTGGGTTTGAAGTGCGCACTCCAGTGCTATATGGCTTGCCGAACGCCCCATCAGTTTTACAAAGTGCCAATACTTGCGTGCTGAATTACAGTCTCGTTCGATGTTACCAATCAGTTCGGCATAAGTCTTACAAGCCGTGTCGAAACCGAAGGATGTCTCTATCTGGTCATTCTTCAGGTCGCCGTCAATAGTCTTGGGACAACCAATAACCTGTACACCGTACTGCTTAGCCGCATAATATTCAGCCAGCACGCAAGCGTTGGTATTAGAGTCGTCACCACCGATTATCACTATAGCCTTGATGTTCAGTTCACGGATAATCTCCAGACCCTTCTCAAACTGGTCTACTTTCTCCAATTTAGTGCGTCCAGATGCAATCATGTCGAAACCACCCGTATTGCGATAGTCGTCAATGAAGTCTTTCGTAATCTCGATATACTTATGGTCTACAAGACCACCTGGACCCATAAGGAAACCATAGAGGCGGTTTTCCGGGTTCAATTTCTTAATGGTATCGAAAAGACCTGTAATGACATTGTGACCACCAGGAGCCTGACCGCCTGACAGAATAACACCGACATTCATCTTCGCCGTATTTGGCTCTTCGCCTGGTACGAACTCAATAAGAGGCATTCCGTAGGTATTCGGGAACAACTTCTTAATTTCTTCTTGGTCGTCAACACTCTGTGTGGGAGCGCCTTCTTTCACTTTTACTGCACCCTGCAAAGCCTTGGGCAGTTTAGGCTGGTAAGCAGCGCGTGCTAACTGCAATGCACTTTTTTCCATAATTATTTTTCGCTTTATTTATTAATAAGAATTAGGTTCGTGAGTGCAAAGATACGAAAAAACTTTTTCACATCAATATTTTGATAAAAAATATTTTCAAAAAAAAATTGATTGTCTCACGACAACCAATCTTTTGATTAACCTTAATAATCTAATACCATGACAAACACGTTGCAAAATTACGATTTTACTTTCAATCTGCAACTAAAACAGTGAAAAAAGTTAAAGGTTTTAATATTCCTTAAAGATTTCACCATTCCATTTAAACTTTCTTTGCAAAAGAATAGCCTCTACATCATTACGATCATCGCGTCCAAGCATAGGAGTTGACAGACCAATTGTTAAGACAGGCTCGTCGAAAGAGAAAGATCCATGAAGCATCACAGGGTCAAGAAAAGAACGCAACTCCATATAGTGGTCATAATCGATAGTGTCTGGGCAGCATGTAAACTGTGATAAAATATTTACTATTCCACCCTTATCTACTAACACTTCCTCGAGGTTTGGAAGTCCAAATGAACCATCAAGCCTATTCCATTGAAGGTCGTAAAATGTCCATATTGATTCTGGCTCAGGAGCATAAACAGTCCTAACAAAGCACAATATAGAAGAACTATCGTAACGACTGAGAATACGCAGTTGTAGTGAAGCAGAACGTGATGTTTGAACACAAATATAATCATCTGAAACCCAGGTAATAATAGATTTACTATTCAAGATGTTATTAACACTATCTTTTTTACCTTCAAGTGCACTTTCAACCATCTGTTTTCGAACAGATATATTGAAGAAAGGACATAGTGAGTCAGGCATGGATTCGAACATGTGGGCAGCAGTAGTCTGAGCATTAACAGACAAGGCAGACAAGGAGAGTGCAAGATATATGAAAAATTTTGTCATAAGGTATAATAATATCATTATTTGTTGGTGCAAAAATACGAAATAATTCATAATGCAAGATGCATAACATATATTTTTTCGCATAATTTATTTTGCTCAATACATATATTTTTAGTACCTTTGCAACGTTTTAATAAGGAAAAAAGATGAAACCAACGGCAATATTGCTATTACATTGTCCTGACCAACCAGGTATCATATCGGAAGTAACGCGCTTTATCACCGATAACAAGGGTAACATCGTGTACCTCGACCAGTATGTGGATCGACAGGACGGAATGTTCTTTATGCGCATCGAATGGGAACTCGACGGCTTCCTTATTCCGCGCGATAAAATCCGAGAGTATGTCACAACGCTTTATGCAAAACGTTACGGTATAACATTTAATCTATATTTTAACGACGAAAAACCAAGAATGGCAATATTCGTCTCTAAAATGAGCCATTGCCTGTACGACCTGTTGGCACGCTACAAGGCAGGTGAATGGGAAGTTGAAATACCGTGTATAGTTAGCAACCACGAAGACCTTCGTTATGTGGCTGAGCAGTTCGACATACCCTACTATGTGTGGAGAATAAATAAAGACCACTCTAATAAGGCAGAGGTTGAAGCCGCTGAAATGCAGTTACTTAGAGAGAAGAATGTAACGTTCATTGTATTGGCGCGTTATATGCAGATTATTTCCGACGAGATGATTGCTGAATACCCGCACCACATCATAAACATCCACCACTCGTTCCTTCCTGCCTTCATTGGAGCCAAACCCTATCATCAGGCATGGGAACGTGGTGTTAAGATTATCGGAGCAACCAGCCATTATGTCACTGCTGAACTTGATGCAGGTCCGATAATAGAGCAGGATGTGGTGCGCATTACTCACAAGGATACCCCCGAATCATTAGTACTAAAGGGTAAAGATCTGGAAAAAATTGTGCTTTCGCATGCTGTGTCAAAGCATATTCAGCGGAAGATACTGACTTACAAGAACAAGACAATTATATTCAGTTAAAAAATAATGAGTATGAAGTATGCTCGCCACACTGCGAGAATAATGTAAAAAAAAGAAAAAAGTGAGATGAGTGTTGCGATAGTCAAATACAATGCAGGAAACATCTATTCGGTGGTTAACGCCTTGCGACGTTTAGGTGTGGAGCCGTTCCTCAGCGACGATGCCGAAGTATTACGCCGTTCTGACCACGTTATTTTCCCTGGGCAGGGAGAGGCGCGCAGTGCCATGGAATACCTTCGTCATAAGAGACTCGACCGTGTGATTTGCTCACTCATCCAGCCTGTTTTAGGCATTTGCATTGGACAGCAACTACTATGCCGTCATTCCGAAGAGGGAGACACGGGATGCCTCGGTATCTTCGATGTCGACGTTAAACGCTTCCAGCCACAGCAACACGAGGAGAAAGTGCCATGTATGGGTTGGAACTCTTTAGAATTGAATGTTTCAAGTCTTAATTCTCAGGTCAATCCCCTGTTTGAGGGTTTGACACAACCTTGGGTATACTTTGTCCATTCCTACTATGTTCCCATTTGCGAGAACACTATTGCCACAGCCAACTATATACTCCCCTACTCCGCTGCACTGCATAAAGATAATTTCTACACTTGCCAGTTCCACCCCGAGAAGAGTGGAGAAGCAGGCGAGATAATACTGAGGAATTTCCTTCGTTTATAATTTATAGTCTACATACAATCGTTTAGCAATGAATATAGAACTCATACCTGCCATAGACATTATTAACGGGAAGTGCGTACGCCTGACCAAGGGCGACTATGCCCAGAAAACCGTTTACAATGATGACCCCGTAGAAGTGGCGCGCGAGTTCGAACGACTTGGCTTCCACCGTCTACACGTAGTGGATCTCGACGGAGCCAAGTCTAAGCATATTGTAAACGACGCTGTGCTGCGACAAATAGCCTCTGCCACAGGGCTCGTAGTAGACTTCGGAGGCGGTATAAAGACCGACGAGGACATAGAAAAGGCATTCAGAGCAGGAGCCTCGATGGTTACAATAGGCTCTATAGCCGTTACCGCCCCCGAGCGATTCTCTGAATGGCTCTGTAAATACGGTGCTGACCGCATAATTCTCGGAGCGGATGTGCGTAACGGCATGGTGAGTATCAACGGATGGAAAGAGGATTCCGACAGGGCTCTCCTACCCTTCCTCAGATACTACGTTGAACAGGGAGTAAAAAATGTGCTGTGCACCGAAATATCCAAGGACGGCACATTGGCAGGACCAGCAATAGAACTATATCGCGAGGTGATGCACGAATATCCACAAATACACCTCATTGCCAGCGGAGGAGTATCGTCGAATGAAGATATTGATGCCCTCGACAAGGCTAGAATACCAGCCGTGGTATTCGGAAAGGCATTCTACGAAGGACGTATCGACGTTAATAGACTTATGCGAAGTTCGAGGCATGTAGGAAAAGGAGCAGGACTTGCAAAGAGGATTATTCCCTGTCTTGATGTCAAGGACGGACAGACGGTGAAAGGAACAAATTTTGTAAACCTGCGTCAGGCTGGCGACCCTGTGGAACTGGGTAAAGCATACTCAAATGCAGGTGCCGATGAATTGGTGTTTCTCGACATCACCGCATCGCACGAGGGACGCAAGACTTTCACCGAAATGGTGACACGAGTGGCACGGGAACTAAACATACCCTTCACTGTGGGTGGTGGCATAAACACAGTGGAAGATGTGGAACGACTACTTTATGCTGGAGCCGACAAAGTGAGCGTTAATTCTGCAGCATTGCGCCGCCCAGAACTGATTAACGAAATAACGACACGTTTCGGATCGCAGGTTTGCGTCGTGGCTATTGACGCACGCCAGGAAGAGGACGGCTCGTGGCACTGTTATCTCAATGGCGGTCGAGTACCCACGGAGCGCACACTCTTCGAATGGGCTAAGGAAGCCGAGGAGCGCGGTGCAGGTGAGATTCTCTTCACCAGCATGAACCACGACGGGGTAAAAACGGGATATGCCAACGAGGCACTTGCACGTCTCTCTGATGAGTTGTCTATACCCGTAATAGCCAGCGGCGGAGCAGGGACAAAGGAACATTTCCGAGACGCATTCCGTAAGGGTAAGGCTGATGCAGCCCTCGCCGCCAGCGTATTCCACTTCGGCGAGATAAAGATAAGTGAACTGAAAGAATACCTACAGAGCGAAAATATTACAGTAAGACGATGACAATAGATTTCGATAAAACAGGGGGACTCGTTCCCGCAATAATCCAAGATGCCGACACCAAAACGGTGTTGATGCTTGGTTACATGAACCGGGAAGCGTTTGACAAGACGATGGAAACCGGCAAGGTGACATTCTGGAGCCGCTCGCGCCAGTGCCTTTGGACGAAAGGTGAAACGAGTGGGAATTTCTTGAATTTGGTGAGCATAGCCAACGACTGTGACAACGACACGCTGCTGGTCAAAGTGCATCCGCAAGGACCGACTTGTCACACGGGAACCGATACCTGCTGGGGTGAGGGGAACACGGCTAATCCGTTATTATTTCTCACTGAGTTGCAGTCATTTATAGAGAAACGTCACAAAGAAATGCCCGAAGGGTCATACACCACACGCTTGTTCAAGGATGGCGTAACACGAATAGCGCAGAAAGTAGGCGAAGAGGCAATGGAAACTGTTATTGAAGCCGTTGGCGGAACCAACGACAAACTGTCGTACGAAGCATCAGACATGCTCTATCACTTGCTGGTACTGCTCACAGCAAAAGGAATGAGGATAGAAGATATTGCCAGTGAACTGAAACAACGACATGACCCCAACTGGGATAAAAAACGTAGGGAGGAAAAGGCAAAATGATAATAGACTATAAGAATGTAAACATATACCAAGAGGAAGATCTGGTGCTGAGCGATGTGAA
>JAFTFC010000181.1 GCA_017449725.1 Prevotella sp.
CTCCGACCGTGGAATAACCTTGGTCCGAGTAAACCATAACCTTGGTCCGACCAAGGTTATTCCACGGTCGGACTAAAGTTATACCATACTCTGCATATAAATACGAGAAGGCTGTATAAATATGAAAGCGCGTAACGCGGAACCTTTTTTTGAAAAATAGAATTTCGGGGAACCTAAATTCGACAGCCCCGATAAACACAGGCAATTCGGGAAATTCTTATGCGCGCTTGCGCACGTGTTGACATTACAATTACTCACAAATTATAATTTTTTATAGGCGTTCGTGACCTTTGGTTCTCAATTATTTCGTACCTTTGTCGCCGAAAAGAAAAACAATCATGAAGAATATAAACAAGATTATTATTGTTGCAACAGCAGCATTGCTGTGTGCTTGCTCTGGTGAGAAGTTCCGTATCGTAGGTAATATAACCGACGCTAAGGATTCTGTTCTATATCTCGAAAATGTAGGTCTCGATGGAATCGCGGTTATTGACTCGGCTAAACTCGATGAAACGGGTGGTTTTGAGTTTTCTGATGCTGCGCCCGAGGCGCCGGAGTTCTATCGTCTGCGCATTGACAATCAGATAATCAATGTCAGTATCGACTCTACCGAGACGGTAACGGTGAAAGCCTCGCTGCCCACCATGTCCTCGGGTTACACCATCGATGGCTCGGAGAACTGCGAGAAGATCCGTGAACTGACTCTTAAGCAGCAGAAACTGGTGCGTGACCTTCTGGCACTGCAGGAGAATGTCACTATGGGTACCCAGCTTACGCGCGACAGCATGCTGCGGGTTATCGATGAATACAAGGAAGACGTTAAGCGGAACTATATATACAAGGCACCTATGCGTGCGTATGCGTATTTCGCCCTGTTCCAAACAATCGGCAACCAGCTGATATTCGACCCCAGCGGTAACCGCGAGGATAACAAGGCTTACGCTGCCGTAGCCACCTCGTGGGACACCTATTACCCCAATGCCCTGCGTGGCAAGAACCTGCACAACATTGCCCTCGAAGGAATGAAGAATGTGCGTATGCTTGAGCAAAAGGGAGGAATGCAGGTGGATCCGTCGATTATTAACACGACGAATATCATAAATATCGAGTTGCTTGACAACAAGGGAAATATGCGCCGGCTGACCGACCTTGCCGGCAAAGTGGTGCTGCTCGACTTCCACGTCTTTGCCACTCAGGACAGTCCGCAGCGAATTATGCTTTGGCGCGACCTGTATAACAAGTATCACGACCAGGGATTCGAAATATTCCAGGTGTCGCTCGACAATGACGAACACTTCTGGAAACAGCAGACGGCAGCACTGCCTTGGATTAGCGTCCGCTCTGCCGACGGCATGGACTCCGACCTGCTCATAATGTACAACGTGCAGCGCATCCCGACATTCTTCCTCGTTGACAGGACAAACACCCTGCATAAGCGCGATACGCAGATAGAGGATTTGGACGCAGAAATCAAATCGTTACTATAAATAAAGCCCCTCAAACAGAGGGGCTTTATGGTTGGGCTATTAGAAACTCTGCAGCCACGCTTTCAGTTCCAGCAGCATCTCTATGTGATAGCGGAACGACGTGCGCGCGCCCCATCCGTGACCTCCGGTGGGATAGATATGCAGCGAAGCGGGAACGTCGTGGCGATAGAGCTCAGTATAGTAAGCCAGTCCGTTGGCAGGCAGCACGGCATGGTCGTCGTCCGACAATGCAATCCACGCCCGAGGTGTTACCCTTGTCACCTGCATGTCGTTGCTATACTCCTTCTCGTGCTTCTTCTTGGCATCGTCGCCAAGGAAATTATCGTGCGAACCCTTATGCGTGATGTCGGGCATCATGGTAATCACCGGATAGAACAGTATCTGGAAGTCGGGCTTGGCATCCTTTACCGAGTGGGTAGCGACGGTCGATGCCAAGTGACCGCCGGCAGAGAATCCCATTATTCCCACCTGGTCGGTGCGGATGTTCCAAGCGGCAGCGTTGCGTCTGACGAGTCGCATTGCCTCCTCGGCGTCGCTTACGGGCACCTTCCGGTTACCATGAGGCATGCGGTACTTGAGCACCACCGCTGCAATGCCCTGCTGTGTGAAGAACTCTCCCCAGTCCTTGCCCTCGTGGTCGAGAGCCAGGTGGTCGTATCCGCCGCCCGGACATATAACCACGGCGCGTCCTGTTGCCTGCGATTTCTCGGGAAGATACACCCAGACTTTAGCCGTGTCTGCCACGTCGGTGCTCTTCTCCTTGGGCGTTCCTGCCCAGAGGTTCATTTCCAGAGGCTTACCCGCCGATATTGTGAGGCTCGCCGTTGCTGCAATAGCTGTCATTATCAGTTGTCTTACGTTCATAATCTGTGTATTTTTGCCGACAAAGGTAGTAATAAGAAAGCGATAATAAGTAACCCAAAAACTTAAAAAATATAAAAAATAACATATATAATAAGGTGTATGTAATTTTTTTGTCTACTTTTGCGCTCCAAAATATAAAATGATTTGATATGCAAGACAATTTGGTGATTGTGGAGAGCCCTGCCAAGGCAAAGACAATCGAGAAATTTTTAGGAAAAGACTACAAGGTTATGTCCAGTTACGGACATATACGCGACCTTAAGAAGAAAGAGATAAGTATCGATGAGGGCTCGCTCGAGCCGGACTACGAGATACCCGAGGACAAACAGAAAGTGGTTAGCGACCTCAAGTCGAACGCCAAGAAGGCAAAGACCGTCTGGCTGGCTTCCGATGAAGACCGCGAAGGAGAAGCCATCTCTTGGCACCTTTGCGAGGTTCTTGGTCTCGACGAGGCAAAGACAAACCGTATTGTGTTCCACGAGATAACCAAGGATGCCATCCTCGACGCCATTAAGTCGCCGCGCCACCTCAACATGCATCTTGTAGATGCACAGCAGGCACGACGCGTGCTCGACCGACTGGTGGGCTTCAAACTCTCTCCGGTGCTGTGGCGCAAGGTTAAACCGGCGCTCTCTGCCGGTCGTGTGCAGAGTGTGGCAGTGAGACTCATCGTAGAGCGCGAGCGCGAGGTGCAGAACTTCGTCAGCGAGACCTACTACCGTGTTACCGCCGTGTTCACACTGACCGGTAAGGACGGTGCTGCTCACGAGATTAAGGCTGAACTCGACACTCGTTTCAAGACCCACGACGAGGTGACAGCCTTCCTGGAGTCGTGCAAGGATGCCGACTTCACCGTTGGTGACATCCAGAAGAAGCCCCTTAAGCGCCAGCCCGCTCCTCCCTTCACTACCTCCACGCTGCAGCAGGAGGCAGCTCGCAAACTGGGATTCACCGTGAGCCAGACAATGATGGTGGCACAGCGACTCTACGAGGCAGGACACATCACTTACATGCGTACCGACTCGGTTAACCTCTCCAAGCTCTGCATCAACAGCAGCAAGGATGCCATCATCTCTCAGTGGGGTAAGGAATACAGCCGTCCGCGTCAGTTCCACACCAACTCCAAGGGAGCACAGGAGGCTCACGAGGCTATCCGTCCTACATATATGTCGAATATGGAGATTGATGGAACGGCACAGGAACGCCGCCTCTACGACCTTATCTGGAAGCGCACCATCGCTTCGCAGATGGCTGATGCAGAAATGGAGAAGACTACTGCAGAGATAACCGTCCAAACCCCGACTCCAAGTAAGGAAGGAGGTAACTTCATCGCAACCGGTGAGGTAATTAAGTTCGACGGATTCCTCAAGGTTTACCGCGAGAGCTTCGACGACGAGGAGCAGAACGATGAGGCAGGGCACCTGCTGCCGCCCATGAAGGTCGGTGACCGCCTTGAGCGCAAGGAGATTGTTTCAACCGAGCGCTTCAGCCAGGGACCGCTCCGCTACACCGAGGCATCGCTGGTTCACAAGCTCGAGGAACTGGGTATCGGACGTCCGTCAACCTACGCACCGACCATCTCTACCATCCAGCAGCGCGAATACGTTGTCAAGGGTGACAAGAAGGGTGAGGACCGTCGTTACACTATAGACATCCTCAGCGGTAGCAAGATAACCCAGAAAGTGCGCAAGGAGACCGTTGGCAGCGAGAAAGGCAAACTGCTCCCGACTGATATCGGTCTCGTGGTTAACGACTTCCTCATGAAGTACTTCCCGCAGATTATGGACTACAACTTCACCGCCACCGTAGAGCAGGAGTTCGACGAGATTGCCGAGGGCAAGAAGGCGTGGAAGGATATGCTCAAGAAGTTCTATAAGGACTTTGAACCGACCGTTGAAAACACGATGAAATCGCGCGAAAAGCACAAGGTGGGCGAACGCCAGTTGGGTAACGACCCCGTTAGCGGCAAGCCCGTCTTCGTGAAGATAGGTCGCTTCGGTCCCGTTGTCCAGGTGGGTTCTGCCGAGGACAGCGAGAAGCCCCGTTTCGCCCAACTCCCTGCTGACAAGAGCATGGAGACCATCACTCTCGACGAGGCTCTCGAACTCTTCAAACTGCCCAAGACCATCGGTCAGTTCGAGGGTTCTGACGTCGTTGTCGGCGTGGGTCGCTTCGGTCCCTATGTCCTTCACGAGAAGAAGTACGTCTCTCTGGACAAGGGAGAGAACCCTGTCGGGGTAACCCTCGACCGTGCCATAGATCTTATCAACAAGAAGCGCGAGCAGGAGTCCAACCGCCACATCAAGACGTTCGAGCAGGACGACAAGATGGAGGTGCTCAACGGACGCTTTGGTCCATACATCGCCTACGACGGCAAGAACTACCGCCTGCCCAAGGCTCTGCACGCCAAGGCTGCCGAGCTTACCTACGAGGAGTGCAAGGAGATTGTAGAAAAGCAGAAGAAATAAATGCGTCGTATTATCCTAATAGGCTACATGGGTGCCGGCAAGACCACCGTCGGCAGGGCGCTCGCCAGGGGACTGGGCATCCCCTTCTACGACCTCGACTGGTATATCGAGAGCCGTATGATGAAGACCGTGCCGCAGATATTTGCCGAACGCGGCGAGGAAGGCTTCCGTATTGTGGAGCGCAATATGCTCCACGAGGTGGCTGAGTTCGAGGATGTCGTCCTTAGTTGTGGCGGCGGCACCCCGTGTTTCTTCGATAACATGGAGTACCTCAACTCCCAGGGCGATACGGTCTACCTGAAAGCCAGCCCCGAGGTGCTATATGGACACCTGAAAATGGGAAAGGTGGAACGCCCGCTACTGAAGAACAAAACGCCTGAGGAGATGCAGCAGTTCATCCGTGAACAGCTGACGCAGCGCGAGACCTACTACTTGCAGGCGAAGCACGTCCTCGACGTAAGCCTGATGGACAATTATGAGAAGATAACAATCAGCGTGGCAGAACTGCGCAAACTATTAAAGATATGAAGAAATGGACTGTTGACGACGCCCGCGAGCTGTACAACATCGGAGGCTGGGGCACCAACTACTTCGGAGTTAACGAAGAGGGTAATGTGTATGTAACCCCCTGTAAGGACGAGACTCAGATCGACCTTCACGAAGTGATGAGCGAACTGGCACTGCGCGATGTGGAGTCGCCGGTGCTGCTGCGTTTCCCCGATATCCTCGACAACCGCATCGAGAAGACTGCCAATTGTTTCAGAAAGGCAGCCGAGGAGTACGGTTTCAAGGGTGAGAACTTCGTCATCTATCCCATCAAGGTAAATCAGATGCAGCCCGTAGTTGAGGAGATAATATCCCACGGGCGCAAGTTCAACCTCGGACTGGAGGCGGGATCCAAACCCGAGCTCCATGCCGTCATCGCCGTGCAGTGCCAGAGCGACTCGCTCATTATCTGCAACGGCTACAAGGACCAGAGCTACATCGAACTGGCGCTGCTGGCGCAGAAGATGGGCAAGCGTATCTTCATCGTCGTTGAGAAACTCAACGAACTGGAGATTATCGCCAAGGCAGCGAAGAAGCTCGACGTCAAGCCCAATCTCGGCATCCGCATAAAACTTGCCAGCAGCGGCAGCGGCAAATGGGAGGAGAGCGGCGGCGACGCCTCGAAGTTCGGACTCACCAGTTCGGAACTGCTCGAAGCCCTCGACATCCTCGAGAAGAAAGACATGCACGACTGCCTCCGGCTCATCCACTTCCATATCGGTAGTCAGATAACCAAGATTCGCCGCATACAGACAGCCCTTCGCGAGGCGTCACAGTTCTATATCCAGCTCCACAAGATGGGTTACAACGTGGACTTCGTGGACTGCGGAGGCGGACTGGGAGTCGACTACGACGGCACCCGCTCACCTTCGTCTGAGAGTTCCGTAAACTACAGCATCCAGGAGTATGTCAACGACTGTATCTACACCTTCGTTGAGGCAGCCGACCAGAACGGCATTCAGCATCCCAATATCATCACTGAGAGCGGACGCTCGCTGACAGCCCACCACTCGGTGCTTGTCATAGACGTCCTCGAGACGGCTTCACTGCCCGAGATGCCCGAGAGTTTCGAGCCTTCGGAGAATGCGCACAAGCTGGTGAAGGACCTCTACGACATCTGGGACAACCTCAACCAGCGCACCATGCTCGAAGACTGGCACGATGCGGAGCAGATTCGCGAGGAGGCGCTCGACCTCTTCAGTCACGGTATGGTAGACCTTCAGACACGCGCCGAGATAGAGCGTATGTACTGGAGCGTGTGCCGCGAAATCAATTCGCTCTCCAAGCACCTCAAGCACACGCCAGAGGAGCTTAAGAGCCTCGACAAACTGCTGGCAGACAAGTACTTCTGCAACTTCTCACTCTTCCAGTCGCTGCCCGACTCCTGGGCTATCGACCAGCTTTTCCCCATTGTGCCGATACAGCGCCTCAACGAGCGCCCCACGCGCAATGCCACACTTCAGGACATCACCTGCGACAGCGACGGCAAGATAGCCAACTTCGTTACCAACCGCACCATTTCGCACGTGCTTCCCGTTCATGCTCTCAAGAAGAGCGAGAAGTACTACCTCGGCGTCTTCCTTGTAGGAGCATACCAGGAAATCCTCGGCGACATGCACAACCTCTTCGGCGATACCAATGCAGTGCATATCTCCGTAAAGGACGGACAGTACCATATCGACCAGATCTTCGACGGCGAGACCGTGGAGGAGGTGCTCGACTATGTTCAGTACAACCCCAAGAAACTTGTTCGCCAACTCGAGATATGGGTTACCAAGAGTGTCAAGCAGGGTAAGATCTCTCTCGAAGAGGGCAAGGAATTTCTTTCTAACTATCGTTCAGGACTTTATGGATACACGTATCTTGAGTGAAGCCCACCCCAACCCCTCCCCAAGGGAGGGGCTTGCAAATTAGGTATGAGAACAAAATTTCAAACTGCAAAAGAGAATTATAGTCTGTTGGAAGCATTTGCAAAGGAGCACAGAAAAAATCCAACGGAAGCAGAAAGTATTATCTGGAATTTCTTAAAAGGTAATGCTCTGGGTGTCCATTTCCGTCAACAACATGTCCTATTAGATTATATCCCTGATTTTGTTTGCCTTTCAAGAAAAATTGTTATTGAGATAGATGGTGGATATCATCTTGATGGAGAGCAGAATCAAAGAGATGAAGAAAGAACAAAAGAGTTGGAAAACTTGGGATATAAGGTAATTAGATTTTCAAACGAAGAAGTGATCGGCAATACAAAAAGTGTAATGGAAAGAATAAAAGTAGCGGTAACAGAGACCCCCTCCCTTGGGGAGGGGCGGGGGTGGGCTCCTATTAGCATTATAAAGGTTGGCGGTGCCGTTGTTGAAGACCCTCAACAGCTTGATGCCCTGATTGAAGAATTTGCCTCCATTGACGGTCCCAAGGTGCTCGTTCATGGCGGAGGCCGCAGCGCCACTAAGATGGCGGAGCGCCTCGGCATAGAGAGCCGCATGGTCAACGGCAGGCGCATCACCGACGAGCAGATGCTAACGGTGGTAACGATGGTCTACGGAGGACTGGTAAACAAGAATATCGTGGCACGAATGCAAGCCCGCGGCATCAATGCCGTAGGACTCACAGGAGCCGACCTCAATGTCATACGCGCCCACCGTCGTCCGCCTCTCGTTGTCGACGGTTCTCCCATCGACTACGGTTTCGTGGGAGATGTCGACTCGGTCGACGCCTCTGCCCTCGCAGCCCTCATCGGCGAAGGGTTCGTTCCCGTAATGGCACCGCTTACCCACGACGGCAACGGTAATCTGCTCAATACCAATGCCGACACCATTGCCTCGGAGGTAGCCAAGGCTCTTTCCCGGTATTACGATGTTACCCTCAAGTACCACTTCGAGAAACTCGGCGTTATGGGCGACCCCGACGATCCCGCCACACTCATCCCCCAGATCGACCATGCCTCCTTCGAGCAACTCAAGGCTGAAGGCATCGTCTCCGGTGGCATGATACCCAAGATAGAAAATGCACTGAAAGCAATAGATGCAGGCGTTAACCGGATATTTATCGGGCAGACCCTTGTTAATAAAGGTTAATGCTTGTAACATTCCTAATCATTAAATCGTCGTTATTACAGAGCACTGATGAAAAATGTCAATTTCCGCACCGACATACTGCCGTTGAAGAACGTGCTTTACAGGCTGGCTCTGCGAATCACCATGAGCCACGAAGACGCGGAAGACATCGTTCAGGACACCTTGATGAAGGTGTGGAACAGGCGAGAAACGTTAGACAGCGTAGACAATATCGAAGCTTACACCCTGACAATCTGCCGAAACCTCGCTCTTGACAAACTGAAACGGGCAGACCAAGGCAATGTCTCCTTAGACGAGATGGAAACCTACCAGCAGCCGGCACACAACGGCACTGCAGAGAGAGTCGTACTCAACGACCGCATGGCAACCGTTCGCCGTCTCATCGACAGCCTCCCCGAGAAACAGCGCAGCGCCATGCAATTGCGCGACATCGAGGGCAAGAGCTACAAGGAGATAGCCCAGATACTCCAGATAACCGAGGAGCAGGTCAAGGTAAACATCTTCAGAGCCCGCCAGACAGTAAAACAACGATTTAAAGAAACCGAACAATATGGATTATAAGTACATCGAACAACTCGTGGAGCGCTATTTCGCCGCTGAGACCTCTCTCGAAGAAGAGGAGATTCTCCGTGCGTTCTTTGCTCAGGAAGACATTCCGGCAGAGCTCCGTGGCTATGCTCCTCTGTTTGCCTATGAGCATGCAGAGAAGGGAGCCGACATCCTTGGTGAAGAGTTCGATGAGAAGATGCTCAGCCTCATCGGCGATGCCGATGCTCAGGACGCCCGCCGTCCTCGTGCCCGCATTGTAAGCCTGCGCGAGCGCCTTATGCCATTGTTCAAGTCAGCCGCTGTAATTGCCATTATCCTCACCCTCGGCAACGCCGCCCAGGTAGCCTTCCAGGAGCAGCCCGACGCAGCCCCCGGCATGGCAGAGGTTCAGGAGCCCACCACCGACGGTAAGTCCGTGGCACTCAGCGACTCCGTGTCCAACAGCATACAGCTGCCGGCACAGAATGATTAGGAAATTTTTTCTATGCTTTCTCTATAACAACAACGACGGGTTCCAGCCGTGAGGCGGAGCCCGTCATTCTTTTTTTAATAAATCTCGGAATTGCTTTGGCAGTTCCGATTTTTTGTAATAACTTTGCACCCGACTATTGCATTTTCGGGTGCAAAGTCATTTGTCGGCTCGCCGGCAGAACTTATTGAAATTAACGGAAGCGTTGTGCTGCCGTCTTGTGTATTGAAACCTAGGAAATTTCAAAAATGAGTACAAGATGGGGTATCAACTACTTCACGTGTATACGTGGGGTTTGTTGTATCTGTATCTTTACTCACAGGTTATTCCTAGGACCTCAATACAGGGATGTGGAACACACAAGTCCCACGCTTTCTGTATCTATATATATAATATGTGTATGTCTTCTTGGGGGCTGGAGGATGACGAAGATATGGGCAAAGAATATACGTCCTTTAAGATGAATACCAGTTATGGCTGTAGTACACTAATTGCTATCGGCTTGATATTGGCTGCCTTTGTCGGTAGTATATTCTATTGGTGTAAGTATAATGATACAGTCTGGCTAGTTGTATTTGTGTCAATAGCTAATGCACTACTTTTGTTTGCTACCCTTATTTTCTACTTTAAAGCCCACATTAATGAGAGAGAAACATCAGAAAAAGAACGCTTTGAGTCTAATTTCTTTAATTTGCTGCAGTATCATCAGCAACTAATAGGAAAGATTAAAGTAGAAAGACACAATCTTCAGAAAGACATTTCTAAGATAATCGTAGATAGGGTGTTTGGTAATGGATTCTTCTTTTTCGCACTGAACGAGATAAGAGATATTGTATCTGTTTTAGAACAGGAAATGTTGCCCAGTTATTATAATCAAGAAGGCGCAAAAGCCACAGAACAATATTTAGAATCCCAAAAAGGGAAGTTGTCTTATTCTGAATATGAGAATGAGGTTAATAGATTGAAACCTGATTTCTATTTAGGACTTGTTGTAAGCACCTATGCCATTACAACCGAAGACCATGAAGAATACCAGCACAATCACAACAATAATATACCGTTTGAAATCTTCGAACGTAAGTGGCATCACGCTTATAACCATTATATCCATAGCATTTGTGGAATTCTGAAACAAATTTTAGATCGAGGCGGTGATATCAGAAATTACACGAGGATAATTTATTCGCAAATGAGCGATGAGGAGTTTTACTTCTTGCTGAAATATGCTACCAGCCATCAAGAAATGATGACGTTGATGAAAGAGACAGGACTGCTTGGTATGAGTATGTAAACACGAGAAAAACAAAACAAATATAAAAAAATAAAACAAAACAAACAAAATGAAAAAACTAAATGTATTAACAAAACTATTTCTACTGGTCGCCCTGCTGGTAGGGAGTGTTAGTGCGTGGGGTGCGGATGAGGTTTATAAAACAGCCTTGTTTGGTTCTAATTATAATTCAGGAGGAATTTCAGATTACACCTCATCATGGAGTGCTACAAATAATGGTTTTACTGTTAATATTTCAAATTTTAATAACAATAATAACGGTTGGAGTTATATTAAATGTGGTAGGAAAAATAATGCTTCAACAGCAGCAATCATTACTAAATATGCAATTGACGAAGCTGTAACCAAAGTTGATGTTACAATAGACGCTATAACAACTGACAAAATTACTTCAATAACACTATATACCAGTAGTGATAATAGTACATGGACATCAGCAGGTACATATACTAAAGCTACTGGCGTTAAAAGTGTGAGTTTGGCTTCGCCCACTGCGAACTTATATTATAAGATAGAATTTGTCTGTGCCTCTGGTAGTTCAAATGGTTTGTGCCAAATTTCAAAAG
>JAFTFC010000182.1 GCA_017449725.1 Prevotella sp.
CTGAAGCTGTGAGGAATAGAATTTTCTTCATAATCTTTAGATTTTAATTAGTAATGTTTTTATTTGTTATTTGTTTTTTTATTTATCTGTTTTTAGAAACTTACTTCGTAGGTGTCGCCCTCTTCCCAGTCCTCAACGTATGCGTCGAAACCGCTGGCTTCCTGGTCTTCTACAGGCGGCAGGTCGGGGCAGTCGATGGGGTCGTCGAGAACTATCTCTACCTCAATGTCGCGCAGCACTTCTTCCTTGGTGAGGGCATCGCCCGAGGGCGTGAGGTATTTCATGATCTTACCCACTTTGTAGGTGAAGGTGCGCACCTTGCCGTCCTTTAGCAGGAAGGCGAGTGTAAGCACGTTGTCCTCTGCCTCGCGGTTCTCTGCCTTCTCCTTGCCGAAGGGCAGTCCGAAGGTCGAGATGCTGGTGGTTATCCAGCCCTTGTTGTCTTCGCCCTCTATGGGGGTGGCGTTCCACGTGTCGAGCAGCATGGTGCCCGTCTCCTGTGTACGGTCTACGCGGCTCATGTAGAAACCGTCGCTCATTCCCGTTATCGAAGCCTCTACGGAGCGCATGCTCTTGAATCCCTTCACCATTACGCGGCAGTTGAGGTGCGTCGTCATGGGGTTAACAACCTCGTTGTACACTATGTCGGTGGTGTCGGGCAGGTTGTTGCGCTTGCGGTAGTCCACGAATCGGATGTAGTCCTCGATCATCTCCTCGGTTATCTCGAACTGGTCGACTGCCACTCCGATGTCCTCGGGGTCGCACATGTAGCGAATGTCGGCATCCCAGCGGCGCGGAGCGCGGGTGGTGATGTCCTTGGCGCGAGCCGTGGCACCGTCGTAGCTGTTGAGGTCAGAGAAACCTATCGAACCGAACTCTCCCGGCGAGAGGTTGAATACCATCAGCTTATACATGCCCGGCTGGAGGTTGAACGTCTGCGTAGTGACGTTGTGGTCAGTGCGCGAGACGGTTGCCTGGTCGCCGTCCTGATAGAGGAGCATCGTCATTCCCGAGGGCTTGCCGGTGAAGTACTTGTCCCAATCGACGTTAATGCGTACGCGCGCCACGTTATTATAGTACACCTCCAAGGGTCGGCGCTCGCAGCCCGAGAGCACGAGCACGAGGGCGATAGCCATTAGTGTTAAAGAGCGAACGAACTGTCTCATCGGCGTCCCTCCTTTGCTTTGCGACCTATCATCCACACGAGTGAAATCTTGGCCTTGGTGGGACCTGCGTAGAACAGTTTCTTATTGTATTTCCATATCAGGTGCGTATCGTCGAACTCGCCGTGGTAGTGGCGTCGCGGTCCCCAGAGAGCACCTGCCGAGATGCTTGCCTCAAGGTTCCAGTGTCGGCTGATAGTCCACGAGTGTCCGAAAGTTATACCGCCGCTGATGAACTCTCCCTGGTCGCCCACGGAGCTCCATTCGAAGTCGTACTTGGCGATGGCGAGGTAGTATCCGAGGAACGTTCCCGTCAGCTTGGGACGACGGTCGCGGCATTCGCCGAGCCACTTCCTCAGTTCCACGCCCCACAGCTGCAGCTCGTAGGCGCGGCTGTTGTGGTGCCATACGTACCACGGCGTCCAGTATTCTGCCATGAAGCTCCACCGGTTCTTCTTCCCCAAGGGGAACTCCACCTCGACGTTGGGCGCCAAAGCAAGGTCGAACAGCAGGTTTGTCTTCAGTGCGAACAGCATGTCGTAGGGCTTGTTGCGGGTGTAGACAGGTTCTGCTGAGAGTCTGTATTTTGGTAGCGTCCAGATGGTGTCCACCTCTCCCTCACGCTCGTATCGCCGCTTAGTGGTGTAGTCGATGCGGTAGTCGGAGTGTCGGAGCAGTGGCAGACAGTTTTCCAGTAAGTAAGCGAAGTCCTTCGGGTAGAACGTGCGAATGCGCTTTTCCTTTTCATCGGGCGGCAGTTGGCTTTCGGCTATAGCGAGCAGCGCATGGCGGTATTCCAGTTGCTCGTCGGTGGCTTCGCGGATAAACCGTTTCAGTCCTTCCCAGTCCTCAGGCTCGTAGTCGGTGGAGATGATTCTTCGGTCTACACCATAGTTTCGTGCCACGTAGTCAGCCAGGCTGTCGGTACGTTCGCGTGCCAGTCGCACGTTGTTATCGTAAGGTCCTTCGGGCGAAGCGTAACCTTTGATGGTCATTTTGTCGAGCACGTTTGCCGAGTCGCTCCGCACGTCGTCTATTGTCTGTCTTATAGAGTCCAGCTCACGCCGGTTGTTTCTCAGTTCCGGATGGATTTCGGTACGGTTGAGCGGGAAAATCACCTTCACCGACCCCATCACCGAGCCCGTCCGGGTCTCTATCTTCGGCTTTGCTTTTACCAGTTGGGGGTGGGCAAGGGGGCGCTTGATGTGTGAGTCGTCGGTAATGTCGCCGCATCCCTCTGTCTTAGTGAGTGTTACGAGCAACACAGCATTGTCCATCCACGGCTGGTATGCCGTTTTCTGCACGTAGGTAAAAGGGCGGTAGCGGCGTTTGTCCCACATGACGATGTCAGTGGAGTCCACTATGCCCATCCCGTCGTGTCTTATGTAGCGGTAGTACGGCTGTCTTCCCATCACGTGGATAGCAGGCAGCAGCACGGAATCATTGCCGGCAACGAGTCGTGGAATAATCGTCAGGACGCCTGTTTCAGACTGTTTTAGCTGCTCGGGGTTGAGTCGTATATATACCGCAACCGAGTCGCCGCTTCGTCCTGCGTCGACCTTGTCGATAGCGCCGAATGATTGTGCCTTTACTATGTCCAGATGGACCATAAAGCACATACCACAAACAAACAACGCCTTCCACTTTGTGCTCAACAATTTGTTCGTAGTTAGCCACATAGTCGATGCAAAGTTAAGGCGGTTTTTTGGAATAACAATGACTTTTTATCTTTAATTAAGAATTATTAACAGGCAGGCAAAATACCTATTTTTGAGTATTGCTACATATATATAAAGGTCATACCTTTGCACCCACAAAAAAGAAAGTGAAGATGAAGAAGATATTCTACTCATTGATTATGGCATGTTTTGCCATTGGTGTTCAGGCGCAGGAAGTTGCCGGCGACAGCGTCATGCAACACACTACTGGCAATCGCCTGAGCATAGGCGGTTACGGCGAGGTGGCACTTACCCGTAACTACTATAGTGACAACCAGTATCGCTACCGCAATCCGCAGCGTTACAAGGATGATCCGTCAAACGGACGTTTCGATATCCCCCATGCAGTAATTTATGTCGGTTACGACTTCGGCAAGGGATGGACTATGGGAACCGAGATAGAGTTCGAACATACAGGAACGGGCTCTGCCATAGAGATAGAAACCGACGAGGGCGGTGAGTATGAGCACGAGATAGAAAAGGGCGGCGAAGTGGAACTGGAGCAGTTCTGGATTCAGAAGTCGTTCGCTCAGTGGGCAAATGTCCGCATGGGTCATATTGTGGTACCAGTGGGACTCAACAATGCCTACCACGAACCATTGAACTACTTCACCGTATATCGTCCTGAGGGAGAGAATACCATACTGCCCTCAACGTGGCACGACACTGGTATCTCGTTCTGGGGAAACTACGGCAAGTTCCGCTACGAGTTGCAGATGGTAGCCGGTTTGGATGCACTGATGTTCAGTCGCGACGGTTGGGCTCATGGAGCCGCAGGTTCCGCCTATGAGTTCAAGCCTGCCAATAAATACGGTTTTGCAGCCCGTGTAGACTATTATGCTATCCCCGGTCTGCGCTTCGGACTAAGCGGATACACCGGTCAGTCAATGCATAACACCTATCCCAACATGATGGAGGGAGAAGGAAAGACATACGACAAGGTTAAAGGAAGAACATGGATTGGTTCGGTGGATATGACGCTGAACCGCTGGAACTGGATTGTCCGCGGACAGGCAGACTACGGTTATATCAGTGACGTGAAACTCATCAACACTGTGAAGACAGCGACACAGAGTTCCTCGCCTTACAGTGACACGAATATCGGCAAAAACGCGCTGGCAATAGGTATCGAAGCTGGTTATAACATCTTCTCACAGATAGAGAAGCTGCGTGCCGACAATCAGAAACTCTATGTGTTCGGACGCTACGAGACCTACAACCCGTATATCCGTCAGGCATCTCAGCCTAAGTATGATTACACCAAGAAAAAGCGCATGGCATTCGGTGTGAACTACATGCCCGTGAAGCAGATAGTAGTGAAGGCTGAATATTCTAAGCGCTTCCTCAAGAGCCAGTATAACAATGAGCCGTCGGTTAGCATCGGCGTGGCTTACGAGGGATGGTTCTTGTAAGTGAAAAATGAAGTTTAATTTACATTATAATGATTACTCAAAAAGAAAGACAAATGAAAAAGATTTTTAACATGAAAAGCCTGCTGCTCTCAGCAGTAGCAGTAATGGGACTGACAGCATGTAGCGACAGCGACAGCGGTCAGTCACCAGATGAACTCGTACAGGAACAGAACACCGCCATTGAGGCTCTCGTGGCTGAGTACACCAACGATGTTGTCTACGACACCTATGGTAAGCTCGCCGCTAAGTCGGAGGCACTCTACAATGCTATTAACGCTGTAAAGCAGAAGCTTACAGCCGCAACTCCGGAAACAGTGACAAAGGATGAGATTGGCGCTATCTGTACTCTCTACAAGGAAGCCCGCGCAGAGTGGGAGGAGAGTGAGGCATTCCTCTTCGGCGCTGCCGACGAGTATGACATCGACCCGCACATCGACACATGGCCACTCGACGTAGAGGTGCTGGCAGCCGACCTGGCTGACGATAACAAGATTGCTGCACTTAACAGCGAGAATGGTATCGAGTGGGCACGCGCTACAGGTAACCTCACTCCGGAGAACCTCGGCTTCCACGGTCTGGAGTTTATCTTCTTCCGTGATGGTAAGAACCGCGATGAGGCTATCTTCAACAACAACGCTATCGAAGATTATGTAGATGCAGAGGGTAATAAGTTCTTCGAGGGTAAGAACGTAACCGGTAAGGAGGAAATCATCTTCGCTGCCGCTATCGCTGGTGACCTGCGCGATAAGTGCTACCAGCTCGAGGTTTGCTGGATGGGTGAGGCTAAGGCTCCCGCTGCTCACGTTGCACGTATTAAGGCTTGTATTGCAGCAGGTGACGATAGCTTCGGTCTTTTCAAAGAAGGAACAAACCTCAGTTATGGTGACAACCTCAACCGCGCTGCAGGAACTACCTATAACTCATGGAAAAAGTCGCTTGAGCAGATCTTCGACGGATGTAACGATATCTGTTCTGAAGTGGCTGACCTGAAGATGGGACAGGCTTACCGCGTATCTACTGACCCGTCACACGCTACCCATGAGGAGGAAGACGAGGATACAGGTGAGACAATTATCGTAAAAGACGATGTCAACTACATCGAGTCTCCCTATAGCCACAACTCATTTACCGACTTCAAGGGCAATATCCAGAGTATAAAGAATTCTCTCTATGGCGGTCGCTCACTCACTACTCCTACAGAGAAGTCTATCATGGCTTACCTGGAGAAGTACAATCCTGAGTTGGCTGCTGACGTAGACGCTAAGCTCAATGCAGCACTCAATGCCCTCGACGCTTGTCTTAAGAGCGGCAAGTCGTTCGTTGAGGCTCCCGGAGCTCCCGTGGTAGGAACAGCTATCGAGGCTATCTCTGATCTCGACTCTCAGATCTCAGAGGCTAAGTCATGGGTACTTGCAAACTAATACCTATATTAATTAATACATTAAATTTATGAACACATTAAAGACAACAACATTGCTGATGCTTAGCATCGTGGGAATGTCGCTTGCAAGTTGCTCCGACAGTACCAATGACGCTATCAGTACTACTGGCCAGGACGACTATAAGTACGTCGGCAAGGAAGTTGCCGGTTTCTCTGCCGAAGAGTGGTATCCGGGCGGAAAGTTAGGTACGACCGAGAATGTCGGTTCTACCTGCTATGAAGACCAGACACCTGCTATTGACAATGCCGACCTCTATCAGGCATTCAAGCGCGGTGAGATGCTCTTCGAGCACGACTTTACCGTGAGCAATACCGCCTTCAAGGGTCTTGGTCCTGCCTATGTGCGCTCTTCATGTATCGCCTGCCACCCCAGCTATGGTCATGGCAAGCGCGTGAACAGTTACCTCGGTTCGCCGAGTACCCGTGACGGCAACGGTTACCTCTTGGTGGTATACCACCCCGCTGACGGACTGAACAGTGACGATGGTCCCTACGTAAGCTCTGTGACTGGTATGCCGCAGACATGTGCTGTAGAACCGTTCCTGCCTCCAGTAGACGAGAAGGGAATAGACCTGCAGTGGCTATCTGTTGACAAGATGGAGAGCGGACTGGCAATGCAGTTCCCCGACGGCGAGAAGTTCGAACTGATCTATCCTGAACTGTCAATTGCCAAGTCGGCATTCAACACTTCTCCTACACCTTGGGAGGAGCCGAATACCAACGGTGCTGTGGCATTCCGTCTGGAGTCGACTATCGGTCTGTATGGTACAGGTCTTCTGGATGCTATCTCTGAGGATGACCTCAAGGCAGAGTACCAGAAGCAGGCTGCTCAGCACAAAGCTGCTGGTCGCGACGTGAAGGAATACCTGAACCCGGCATTCTGGGATGCAGAAAAAGACGACTGGGCTGGCGACCCCACCACGGGAGTTGCTAATGGTGCTTGGTACAAGCTGGCTGACGGTACAATGAAGATCAAGCGCTTCACCTACGCTATGACTCGTGCATCACTGCAAGACGGTGCCGGTGCTAACGCTATGTGGAACATTCCTAACGTCAGTCGTTCAGACCGTCCTTACCTGTATACTACCAAGGCATGGGCTAAGGCGATGTCTGAAAATGCCGATGTCATCGCTAAAATCAAGGCTAATCCGGCATCACCCTACTATGCTGACGGATCAGAAGAAGGAATAA